>WTAX01000206.1 GCA_013139395.1 Gammaproteobacteria bacterium
AGGCATACTTCATTTTTAAAACATCTTTATCTGGACAAAATTCAACACAGCGGCCGCATAAGGTACAGTCTGGATAAATAACATCTTTATTCTCCATATCGGTATGAATTTCATGAATATCCATAGGACAGGCTTTTGCGCACAGACCACATTTCACACAGCGCGGCTTTGCATCTTTTACCAGACGAACCAGACCTATCTTTTTAAATAAGGTATTTATTGCCAGCATAGGACAAATTCGACAGAAAGGCTGACGAACCATCATGCCTATAGACATCATTAAACCAAATAAAAATGTCGCCAGTACTGAAAGTATAAAATATCCCATGGTACTGGTATCAACAACAAGTTCTTTAGTATCACCCGTTGCTAATGTCGTTAAAATCCGACTAGGGCAGATACGACAAAAAGGATCTCCTAATTCATGCCCCACAACACCAAAGCCTGCCAGCAAAGGAAACACAAATAACAGGAAGATCATCATCAGCCATTTAACCGGTCGTGTTTTGGCTGTGAGGCTTTGACTTAAAGTATCAGTCTGCTGTAAACCCAGCTTTTGCCCCAGCATATTTAAGACTTCCTGAAAAAAACCGAGTGGACAGATCCATCCGCAAAACGCTTTGCTCAAAACCACCATTAGTAAACCAAAGGTTGCCAGAGTAATCATGGTCGGCATTAATGCTTCAACAATAGAGCCTCCTGCAGCCAATACTGGTGCAGTACGATGATCCATCTGATGCTGAAAAGAAATTAAGGCACAATGATCAGCCGTTTCCATATCATAAGCACAGGCAAGTGCCGGTAAACTGCTGCTGAATTTATCCGCTAAATAATAACCGCCCAGTCCAATACCATAAACCATAACAATAAAGGCAATAAGCTGAACCAGTCTTCGTATGATTGTTAAATTCATGATTGACTCCCGTTTGATTTACTACTTGCTGGTTTCTTTTTTTGTTTTTGAGGCTGCTTTTGAAAAGCATTACGATTATGTCTTCTCATAATGACAAGCCCTGAAATAAAACCAATGGATAAGGCAAGAAGTCCACCTGAATTCGATTGCCAATGGGAGGGATTAACCGAGTATTTAGAACTAAAATTTGTTTTATAGGTTATATCATCTGCAATATGTACCGTACGTAATATAAATTCTTGCGGTTTATTCGCTCTTCTTCCCGGTTTAATATCTTTAAAATCATCAGGCAATATAAAGCTAACCTTACCCTCTGCATTGGTTTTAGAGTCAAATTTTGAGCCATTAGTGGTTTGTAAAATAACCCAGGTATCCGCCAGCGGTTTTTCATTAAACAAAATTTGAAAGGTGTGTCTATTATTGGTATAAAAACGCCAATGTTCACGAATCATCGGTTCGGGAACAATTTCCAGAGGCAGTTTATGGTTTTTTATCAGATTTTCAGGACTGTATCCTGAAGGCTTACCACGCATATAAACATATCGTAGTGAGGACTCATGTAATGCATCCCCTTTTCGTTCTGCCACAAGCGCATGATAATTATCCATACCAGATTTAGGTAGAATATATTTATTACTATTATCTTCATTGGTCAGAGATAATACTTTCAATGAAGGATCAATGTAATTAATTATTGAATTGATATTATCTTGCAGATAAAACGCTTTTTCTTGTGAGCGATTACCATGACCAGCATGTTGATTGTGATTTTCTTTTGAGACAGGTTTTGATGACTGTAGTTTTTTATCAGGTTTTGGCGACCATAATAATTCTGCCTGTGATAACTGAGTGAAACCCAATACCGTTATAAAAACAATTATTAACTGATTTGTAAATGATATAGAATGCTTTTGAATATTCTTTATGTGCATAAGTTGTTCCTAATCTCTGCCACTAAAATCGACCTGACAAGCCAATCAGAGAGGCAGAGACAACTACAGTTTAATTTAAAATCTAGCAGAAAGTCCGGTAGTAAATACAACACCCGGATTGACGGTAATAGATAGATCTTCACCATTATAGAGTCCATCACCGTCAGGCTGTGCAGGTGAAACATAATTTGAATCCCTGTATCCTCTTGCCGTATTGTAATAATCGCGATCAAAGAGATTATCAACACGGGCAAAGAAAGACCAGTCTACATTACCAATTTTACGATCATAATTTGCCCAGATATTAAAGATTGCTCTGCCGCTAATCTCTTCCTGATTGATTTCATCAGCATAGTAGCTGGACTGAACCTGCATTTCTGTTGATATGGTCCAATATTGTGCAGGTCTGACCCGGACAATGGCATTCAATACATGTTCCGGTGTACGTGGTATATCATTACCATCATTATCATAGGCTGTTAAACAATTTTCAACATCAGTTGTAGGGTTACCACTCCAATCAACCCCATAAACAGGCGTTGAACCTGGTGAAATACAGGTATTATTAACCGGCTCTGTTTGAAGATTAAAAAGATCATATTTCGTATACTCAGCATTCAGATAGGTATAAGCAATATCCCAGGAAACCTTTTTACTAATATCACTATTGATGGCTAATTCTAAACCACGATTTCGTACATCACCGATATTATCATACATATTTTCAGCACCAGTGGTATACTGTCCTGCAGTTGCCTGTATATGATCATCACGCGTCAGTTCAAAAAGTGATACATCTATATCATGATCAACACCAAACAAACTGGTATTCATTCTGATACCGATTTCCAGATTTAATGAAGTTTCTGTATCAAGATCTGGATTCGCTGCAATTTCACTGCCTGGACGGTCACTACCTAGAAAAAGCTGATTAACAGTCGGAGTTCTAAAGCCTGTTGAGGCACTGGTATAAAGGTCAATATTATTCTGTAAAGCATAATTTCCACCTAAACGAAAAGAACTCTCATTAAAATTGATATCATCAGATTGTGAGGGATCTAATTTATCATGATAATCCAGATCAATATCATCATTACGCCCATTTAAAGTAAGAATCAGCTTATCTGTTGCTTTATATTTTAGCTCACCATATATCGCTGTTACATCTTCATCCGTTTTGCTATCACTGTATGTATCACCATTTTGTATGTTTCCCCATAATTCATCATTATTCTGAACAATAACTTTATCTTTATATTCATTATCTCGTAAATCCAGACCTGCCATCCACGCAAAGGTTGTTCCGTCAGCACGATAGTCAGCTTGAAATCCTGTTTGTGTTTGATCATAATCATTATCATAAGCATAACGAGTGGGATCACTATCCAGTGGAGCTGAATCATAATCTGTTTCATCCGAATATTGGTAAACATTCAGCATAAGATTGGAAGTTTCGCCAAAATCTTTTGAATAAGTTGCAAAGAATTTTTGCAAATCAACATCATAATTATTAGCATAGTCATTATAGGCAACCAAATTTTTACTCTTGGGATCATTTCTGGCTGCCGTTTTTCCAGTAACTGTGCCGTGACTACCTTTGTCTCTATCTGATATTTCCATACCTAAGGTCAGATCACTGGTGTCATCAATGTAATACTGCAATTTACCACTCAGGTAATCTGACGAAGAATCAGAATCATCATAATAACCATCAGTTTCTCGATGTGAAATTTGGATATGACCATTGGCTTGTTCATTTTCAAAACCAGCTCTGAATAATTCCTTATTATAATTAAACGAGCCTGCTTCCAGATCTAATCTATAACCTGCGTTATCTGCGCCTCGTTTGGTGGTAATAATGACCGCTCCAGCTAAGGCATCATCTCCAAACAGATAGGATGCACCTCCTTTAATGACTTTTATTGACTCAATGTTATCCAGGTCAATATTCACACGACCAGTTCTTTCAAAAACAGGTACACCGTCAATTACCACTGCAACACCAGGACGTTCACCCATAAAGACCTGATTTTCTACACCACGAATATGGATCTTTAACGAATCACCATTTGTTACTTCAGTAGTGATACCGGGAATACGTCGTAACATATCCTGAACATTTTGCGGGTGATCTTTATCAATCTCCTTACCACTGATAATACCAATACTGGAAGCCTCATCTCTTTTATTTTCAAAACGATCGTCAATAGTGGTTGACTGGACACTGATAGTGCCTAAATCATCTGCAACAATCTGGGGGGAAGCTAAAGTGAAGGAGGAAATAACTGCAAGGGGTAGAGCTTGTTTTATTAAATTATACTTAATCATACTTTTCTCTCTTAATAACCGCATGGAGAATGCCAAAGGGTGGCACAAAGATGACTAGTCTGCAATAACCATACCAAACTTAAGTGATTGAAATCACATTATAAAGAATTTTATAAGTTTTATAATTGGGTGATATGAAGAAATAATGAGTGATATAACACAGAAAATAATTGGCAATGGCTCTATAAAACATTAGATTTCTAAAATTATCAGTTTATATAGAT
>WTAX01000056.1 GCA_013139395.1 Gammaproteobacteria bacterium
AGCACGGCGGCTATAAAGAAATTGTTGCTCGTTTAGTGGGTCACGGGGCTTTTTCCAAACTTAAATTTGAATCAGGTGCTCATCGCGTACAGCGTGTGCCTGAAACTGAATCTCAAGGTCGAGTACACACCTCTGCCTGTACAGTAGCAATTATTCCTGAAATAGACGCTGTTGAAGCCATTGATATTAATCCCAAAGATCTACGCATAGATACTTTCAGAGCCTCTGGTGCAGGTGGCCAGCATGTCAATAAAACTGATTCCGCCATTCGACTGACTCATCTCCCGACTGGTGTGGTAGTGGAGTGCCAGGAAGAACGCTCACAGCACAAAAATAAGGCTAAAGCACTGTCTATGTTGTCATCACGAATATTAGCAGCAGATCAGGCCAAACAACAATCAGAAGAAGCTGCCAATCGCAAGCTGCAGGTGGGCAGTGGTGATCGAAGTGAACGCATTAGAACTTATAACTATCCACAAGGTCGAGTGACTGATCATAGAATTAACCTGACATTATATAAATTAGACGAAGTGATGAACGGTGATTTAGGCTCTATCATTGACCCTCTGCTGAGTGAATATCAGGCTGAATTACTGGCATCTATGTCAGAGGAATAATAGCTGATGCCTGAACCTCAAGTCACTATTGAGCAGGCTCTAAAATCCTGCTCTAAAACACTGGTTACCAGCGATAGTGCTAAACTTGATTGTGAAATACTCCTGCTTAAGGTTTTAAACGATAGTTATCAGACTCAGCATACAAAAACCTGGCTGATGACCTGGCCGGAAAAAATACTGACCGTAAAACAAAACCAGCAGTTTTCTCATTATTTAACATTACGTTCAGAAGGTATGCCGGTTGCCTATATCACTGGCGAACAGGATTTTTGGACACTCACTCTCAGCGTAACACCCGCCACATTAATTCCCCGCCCTGAAACAGAACTACTGGTAGAATGCGCTCTGGAAAAAATTTCTAATATCGGTGAACAATGCATTTTGGATCTGGGCACTGGCAGCGGTGCAATAGCACTGGCAATTGCTGCACAAAGAAGTAATGTGCAGGTTCTGGCAAGTGATTTTAGCCAGCAGGCTCTGGACATTGCGAAAAATAATGCACAAAAAAATGCTCAACAATTACACCTTGATCATGTTTCTTTTTGCCAATCTCACTGGTTTGAAAACATCCCTGAACAACAGTTTGATGTCATTGTATCCAATCCCCCCTATATTGCAGAAAACGATCCGCAACTGGATGAAAATGTCAGTAAATATGAACCTTTAAGCGCATTACATTCAGGTAATGAAGGCCTTGATGATATTCTTGAAATTGTTAAACATTGCCATAGTTATCTAAAATCAGGCGGCTGGATATTATTTGAGCATGGCTATGAACAAGCCGGTGCAGTACAGGGCATACTGAAAAAATATGGCTTTAGTCAAATCAGCACAGTGAATGACCTGAATCATTTGCCCAGAGTCACCATGGCTCAAAAGCAGTATTAATAAAGCACTAATCACTGGGATAAGTCCTTTTACACTCTCTTTTATAAAAAACATAGAAGAGAGTGTAAAGCACTAATCGCTGGGATAAGTCCTTTTACACTCTCTTTTATAAAAAACATAAAAGAGAGTGTAAAGCACTAATAGCCCCTGGTATTTTTTTCTACCCAGCGATCCTGGCCATCATTGAGCTGTTCTTTTTTCCAAAACGGAGCTTTAGACTTTAAATCTTCCATAATTTCCCGGCAGGCTTCAAATGCCTGTTTACGGTGCGCTGTCCATACTGCAACTAAGACTATGGGCTCATTGGGTTTTATTGTTCCCACACGGTGTACTACCAGACTATCCAATAACTGATATTCACCAGTGGCCTGTAGACATATATTTTCTAAATGTCTTTCAGTCATTCCGGGATAATGCTCCAGGAACATTTCTGAAACATCATCACCTTCATTGAAATCACGCATCGTACCAACAAAAACCGCAGTAGCACCATACTGACCAGCTAAATCAGCCTGGGCTTTTTGATGCTCCTCAAGCACTTTCCAGGGGTCAAAGGACTCTGAATCAATAATAATTTTCATCACTAACCTCCGGTTACTGGTGGAAAAAAAGCCACTTCATCACCCTCTTTCACCAGAGTCTCTGCATCAACATAATCCATGTTAACAGCGATCAATACATTAGCGGGGCGTTCCTTGCCGGCAGCACAATAATTCCAGATATCATCAACATTCTTAATTGATTTTGCTTTAAGGATTTCAGCATCAATCTCACAATCATCTCCAATAATATCTCTCATACTGGCAAAAAATTTAACGTCAACACCCATGCTTACCTCACAATACAGGATAATGTGGAGTATAGAATATACCATGACTCCACCTAAAGAATAGAAAAGAGAAGATTAAGATCTCTAAATTTAGTATAATTTTATCATAAATGAATCTATTAATAGATAGTAACTATTCAGTGAGTATTTCTAATTACTAGTGTTAAGCCTATGGTCACTTATTTTTCTGACTTTGAAAACTCGCTACGCTCAGACAATCAAAGTCAGAAAAATAAGCAACCACAGGCTTTTTGTA
>WTAX01000073.1 GCA_013139395.1 Gammaproteobacteria bacterium
GTTGAAACGATAAGGTTTAAGTCTTTATCCGCGTTTTTGCAACATGTCTTTGCTGAGTTGCTGCTTAAGTTGATTGCGTGCTCTGAATAAACGGGTATTAACGGTATTCATATTCAACTTTAATAATTGTGCAATCTCGCTGGTTTTATAACCACCTATGGTTTGCAGTAGTAATGGCTCTCGATATTCAATATCAAGATTGTGTATTGCCTGATGTAATTGTTGTTTTTCCAGCGATTGTTCCGGGCTTAGAGCAGCCTTGTCTTCAACAACAACATCTTCTATATCAACAAGATCAAAACTTTTTCGTTCAAAACGACGGGCATTTTCCCGACGCAGGATAGTAATGAGCCAGCTTTTAGCTTTTTTCTCATCTAGCAGATTGTCCAATGCTTTCCAGGCTCTTAAAAATGTCTCCTGAACCAGATCATCGGCAACAGAATGATTGCTGCATAACCAATAGGCAAAACGGTAAAGATCATTTGAATAGGCCTTGACCAGTGTTTCAAAACGTTTTTGCCTGCTTACCCCCTCATAGACCGGAGATTTCGGGTTTTTCTTTCCATTTGTTAACTTTTCTATAGTAAACATAGTTAATTCACAAGGTTTTTTATTTTATAAGGTTTATCTTGATAAACTATCAGCAGTTTAAAATATAAGTTCTTTTTTAGATACTTCGGAAACTACCTATTTATATTAATGAGCAGTATCTCTTACTATAGCTGAACACTTTATTAATAAGAAAATTGAATTAAAAGTGAAATTTTTTTATTCCTTATCAGGTCTAGTAAAGTAAGCCAATCACTGGTACATTTTATTTTGGGTTTTTAACCTGATTATGACTTTGAAGAATGCTAAATGATTAGCGTCTTCTTTTTTCATCCATTAATCTATAAGGAAACAAAAATGGGAAATACTAAAAAAACAGCACTGATCAGTTTGTTCGCGCTTGCTTTAGCAACTCTTGGCGCAACTGCTCATGCCGGCAAGCCTGGTTTTGAAAAATGTCAGGGTATTGCTAAAGCGGGTATGAATGATTGTGGTACCAGCAAGCACGCTTGTGCAGGTATGGCTAAGACTGATGCTGATCCTGAAGAGTGGGTTTATGTTCCAGAAGGCACTTGTGCTAAAATTGCTGGAAATAAAGGCAAGAAATAAGATAAAGCATCTTATATGAAGAGTGTCAGGCTATTGTCTGGGACTCTTTTTTTATCCCTTTTTTCATACAAAAATAAAGATAACTGTTTTTATAAGTATATGTTTTTAATAAGTAATTATGATTCTTACAAACAATTTTCGTATTAAACACATTCAATAAGACATAATAAAAATGATAAAAAAAATTCTGTTTGCACGTAATGATATGATGATTCATGGCTTTGATCTTATGCTGCGTCTCTATCTGTTGAAAGTTTTTTTTCAATCAGGACTAACCAAAATTCAATCGTGGCAGTCAACAATCGATCTGTTTGCCTATGAGTATTCTGTCCCTTTATTACCACCTGAAGTCGCTGCTGTTATGGGTACTGCTGGTGAATTAATTCTTCCTGTTTTAATCCTGGTGGGCTTAATGACTCGTCCTGCTGCACTTGGTCTTTTTGTGTTAAATGCCGTGGCAGCTTATGCCTATGCATTGACAGATTTTTATAACTTTACTGGTATGCTGGATCATATCTTATGGGGTGCAATGATTCTGGTTTATGTTTTATATGGTCCAAGTCCCTTATCAATCGATAGTTTATTGTCTAAAAAGATGAATAGCTCAGACGAATAGAATTGCTTTCTCAGGGAAGAGAAACCTCCATGTTGTTACCTGTATACTGATGCACACTGTCATGTCCTCTGATAATCACTGTCTTAATGTCAGATGGCAGTGTCGTGCTTAAAGATCGGGTAAATGGCTGCTCGTTAACATGAGGATGATGTAAAGTCCTTGTTGCCAGAATATTCCCCTTAGTATCTAAAATTTCCCATCGGTTCGCATAATGATCCCAACCCTTATCATCATGCAGCAGGGTTACGTGGAACAGATAGCGTTGAGCCCCCTGTACTTCGATGTCCACATCAACAACTTTAACTTGATCAGCAAGCGTGATGCTGCTGAACATTAACAAAGAACCAGGTAAAAAACTAAAAAAAAGAGCTTTCATGAGTCTGTCCTATAGAAATGATATTAATATTTATATTATGATAGATATTTATGTGACTTAATAGCAGGTAGTGAGTATTTTGAATAGTAGTCTTATTATTGGTATTGTTATCGTCTCTGTTGTGGTTTATTTCCTGGCAGTCTGGTGGACGAGAAAGTGGATGATTAAAAATCAGGTATCCTGCTTTTGGCGTAGTCTCTTTTTAGCCGTGTTTCTGGCACCGGGATTATTGCTTTATGGTGAACATGCTGGTTTTCCCCTGCCTTCTCTTGCCTGGATGTCTGCGGCAAGCAATGCCTATAGCTGCATACAGCATTCTCTATTTTGCTCGATTAAACTCAATCTGTTTTTATCAGTTTTGCCCTTTATCGCTACCTGGACCTTTGTTTATTTGATGTGTAATGATCCGAATAAAGACAAAGAGTGATTATTGCTTGCCACTGATTATCATTTTATTTTAGATAGGACTGATATTCATTCCTTAGTTTGGCCACTTTAGGTGAGATAACGGCCTGGCAATAGCCATTGGTCGGATTGAGCCGGAAATAATCCTGATGATATTTCTCTGCTTCATAAAAAATATCTAAAAGTTTTACTTCGGTCACTATTGGGTTTGGCCAGGCACCACTGGCATCTAATTGAGCAATATAGTCTTTTGCCAGCAATAATTGCTCATTATCATGACACAGAATCGTCGAACGATATTGTGTACCTCTATCAGCACCCTGACGGTTTAATGTGGTTGGATCATGGATGCTGAAAAATACTTGTAAAAGTGTTTGAAAATTAATAATGTCGGCATCATAAGTGATTTGAACCACTTCTGCATGACCCGTTGTGCCGGTACATATCTGTTGATAAGTCGGGTTTTTAATTGCTCCATCGGCGTATCCGGAAACAACGCCGATCACGCCCTTTAGTGTTTTTAGAGTGGCATCCAGACACCAGAAACATCCCCCGCCAAGTGTTGTTATCGCCATAATGATTACCTTTGTTGATGTGAGCCAAAATGAGTTGTTCTTATAGAAAGGTAGTGTCTTTGCCTGACGTATTAAAGTCTATGCCAGGATTTAGATGAAAAATTGCTAACTATTCATTGTGTATTTCTAAATAACGCTTGATAAGCCTATGGTTACTTATTTAAGTTTAAGCTATATTCATCTTTAGCGGGTATGTAATGGTCTGATTTCGACCATTTTCTTTGGCGTGATACAGCGCAGTATCAGCTTGATTAAACAGGATTTCAAAATTAGAATTGTTAGTGGTGCTGGCAACACCGATACTGATGGTTATTTTAATGTCTTCAATAGGAGTATTTTCAATATAAGTCCTTAGTGCATTGGCCTTTTCAATCGCATCTTCTTTGCTTGAATTATCCATCAGGACGACAAATTCTTCCCCGCCATAGCGAGCAATCAAATCTTCAGCACGAAAATTGACAGTAATGAGTTGTGCAAATTTTCTTAATACATCGTCTCCTTTACTATGACCGTAAGTATCATTGATCCGTTTGAAGTGATCAATATCAAGTACTAATAAACTCAGGGGTGATGAATGTCTAACTGAATGGCTGAAATATTTAGGCAGTAATTTTGCTAATGAATGACGATTATAAAGACCGGTTAGCTGATCGGTCATGGCTAATTGGAATAATTGTTCCTGCTGGATTTTTACCTGATCAAATAATTGTTTAGTACTGACCAGATTGGTGATCTGTGCAGCAAGCTCTTCTGCGATGATGGGTTTAACAATAAATTCATTTGCACCCATATGTAACAATTCAATACGGCGACTACTATCATTAAAGCCTGATGTCACCAGAATGGGCATTTTGGAACGATCAGGGATCATTTTTCTGACTTCACGAATAAGGCCCATGCCGCTGATGCTGCCCTCTACTAGTAAATCAGTAATGATGATATCGTAATTTGTTGTTGATTCTTGAAATGCTTTGAGTGCTTCTGCTGCATTGACATAATGCTCAACGGACATCTTCATTGCTTCGAGCTTTCGTTTTATTATTGCTGCATCTGTTTTGCAGTCTTCAATATAGAGCACTAGGGCGTTAATTACATTTTGTTTAGCGAGAATAGAACGCTTAAGATTTTTAGACAGCAGGTCTATATCAGAACGATTATAGATTTCAGTTACACCAGAATGATAAGCATAATCAAAGGAATGATCAATATCATTTGAGGTTAATAAAACAATAGGTATATCTTTGGTTTTGGGGTTTGTACGGATCAGTTGAGCCAGTTTAATACCGTCAAAGCCATCAGGCAGATGATAGGCTGTGCAGATATAATCAACTATTTTGTTTTCCAGTATCTCAAGTGCTGCATCACCATCATTGGCAATATGGACAGTCAGGTCTTCATTATTAAAAATCTGTGAAATCATTCTTTGATGAAATCGAGAATTTTCAATGATTAGTACATTCATTTGTCAACTCCATTTAACATGACCATCTTATTGAAACAAGTGAAAAAAACCAAATGTTTTGCTATAATAAAGCTCATTGATTACTAAATGTGTGAAGTAGTCCACATGAAAAATGCAAAACAACATATCTCAAGACGGGTCCCTTCTGGCGGGCATGATTCTGGTTCTATTTCAGACAGCCCTTTTCATTATGATAATGAGTCAGCTTATCAGCAGTGGAAAAGGCAAAAACTGACGGACTATCCCTGTTCAATTTCACAATTAACCGTGCCATTGAATGACCCCAAAGCATTAACGGTACAAGAGTTTCAACAAATAAAAAATTGCCTGTTAAAAACCAATATGGTTATTTATGATATTGGCAGAGATATTCAGGAAGATAAATCGATTCCAGAGCAATTAGGTATTCAACTTGGTATTCATTCATTAGATAAAAATGAATGTGCTGATGATGATGGTTTTACCTCGATTCAGGTTGTAGATGATGGCCTGCATGCCATTTATATTCCCTATAGCGAAAAAGGCATTAACTGGCATACTGATGGTTATTACAATCGCTTATCAGAGCAAATCTATAGCATGATTCTGCATTGTGTCAGGCCGGCACCGGAAGGCGGTGAAAATCAGCTCTGGGATCCTGAGATTATTTATATGATGCTCAGGGATGAAAATCCTGATTATATCAAGGTGCTCATGGAGCCGGATGCCATGACCATCCCCAAAAATGTCTTAAATGGTCAGCTGGTTCGGCCCGATCGCAGCGGCCCGGTTTTTATGATCACGGATGAAGGCCGCTTACACATGCGTTATACCGCCAGAGCACGAAATGTGATCTGGAAAGAGGATAGCCTGACGCAAAAGGCTCAACAGACTTTACGTACTTTGCTCAATAGTGACTCTGATTATCTTTTTCAAGGGCGATTAGAGGCAGGACAAGGTTTAGTGTGCAATAATGTATTACACACCCGAACGGCATTTAAAGATGACAAAGAAAATCCTCGATTACTTTATCGAGGCCGCTATTTTGATAAGATTATCTTTTAATCTCTTACTCCAGCTTATCCTGTATTACCACTTTGCCGTAGTATAAAATTTTTCCAGACGGCGAATTTTACTATTGGCTTGAGCGTATTCCTGCTCACTGATGCCTTCTTTGCTGACTTCACAATGGGCAAAAACATCTGTTTGACGTGCCTGAAGATTATCCTCAGCACGTAACACTTTACGCATAATAATGCTGGTTTGTACACATTCTTCTACAGTGTTGTATTGTTTTTCCATCTGATGTCTAAACTCAGTATCTGAGCCATTAGAAATACCGGAAATGACAAGAAATAAGAGCACTTTCATCAGCATTGCTCCCAGGGTAAGTTGTGATAACGCCAGCCACCCAGAGTGCTGCGCTGATGTTGATCATTCAACTCACCCTCAAAGCCTTCATCAATATTAAAGACATTACATAAACCGGAGTTTAACAGGAGTTGTCCGGCTTCAAATGAGCGTTTGCCGCTACGGCAAATCAGGATAATGGCTGGTGACTGCTCATCTTCAGCACAAACACCACCCAGCACCAGTTTACGTATTTCAGTGGCAAAATGAGGATTAATATCCCAGTCGGGTTCATCAATCCAGGCAATGTGTACAGCCCCTTTGGGATGACCGACAAATAGAAATTCCATAGAAGAGCGAACATCAATTAAAAGACTATTTGGCTTCTCATTCAGCATTTTGAAGGCTTCCTGGGGAGAAATGGATGTGGGTGCTGTATTGCTCATATGCGTGTTTATCTCATTATCGG
>WTAX01000322.1 GCA_013139395.1 Gammaproteobacteria bacterium
ATTTCTCCTGTGGGTGAATAACCTACGGGGGATAATAAAATGACATCACCAGCATTGAGAGAATGTTTAATTGAGGTGGTATCTATTTTTCTAATGTCACCTGTATGTAAATAATCAACACCGTCAATTATTCCTTTTGGTCTGGCTATAACATAGTTACCGGAAATAATATTTATTTGTGAACCAGCCATGGGGGTATATTTTAAACTGGTGGAAAAGAGTGCTTCTATATCTATGCGTATACTACCTGAAACTTCTTTAATAACCTGCATGACTTTATTGTCGGTAATGCGTAAGCCATCAAAAAATTCTGACTGGATATCGGCCTCATTGAGGCGTTTTTCAATTTGATTTCGGGCACCGTGTACCAGAACCAGTTTCACCCCCAGACTATTAAGCAGGGTAATATCATGTACAAAGGATGGAAATTCATTATCTGCTAAAATATCTCCGCTAAAATAAATAACAAATGTCTGAGCTCTAAAGGCATTGATATAAGGTGCGGCATTGCGAAACTGCTGAACAAAATTAAGATAGGACTCAGGGCTTTTAGATAAAGGCTGATTCAGTAAAGAGCCATCAGCCAGCAAAGAGCCTTCAGCTGGTAAAGAGTCATTGAGTATTTTTGTGTTAGAATTAGCCATATTTTTTAATTATATCATTGTTTGTGGACCATTAAGCTATTATGTCGTTATCCTTTGCTGATTTATTTGCTCTAATTGTTTATCTAAGTATTGTTATGGCCATTGGCCTTTATTTTTCCAGGAAAAACACCAGTACTGAAGAATATTTTGTTGGTGGGCGTTCTTTTTCCGGGTGGGTTATCGGTTTGAGTCTTGTTGGTACCTCTATCAGCTCTATTACCTTTCTTGCTTATCCGGGAGATGCCTTTAAAACAGCCTGGTTACGTTACTTACCTAACTTAATGCTGCCGATTGCAATTTTTATTGCCGCTTATGTCTTTCTGCCATTTTTTCGTCGTGGCAATACTATTACTGCTTATGAATATCTGGAACATCGTTTCGGTCCTTCAATACGTATCTATGGTGCTCTGGTTTTTATTATAGGGCAGTTAGTTCGCATCAGTCTTATCTTATACCTTCTTTCTTTGCTGATTCATGAGTTAACGGGTTTATCTCCAGAAATGTCTATTATCCTTGGTGGTGTATTTGTTGCGGTGTATACGATTGTTGGCGGTATTGATGCGGTAATCTGGACCGATGTATTACAGACTATTGTGTTAATGATTGGTGGTTTATTTTGTCTGGCTGTTATTATTACAAGCTTGCCCGGTGGGCTGGAACAGATCATCTCTATTGCTTCAGAACAGGGAAAACTCGCTTTTTCTGAGTTACGTGATGGTCAATTAGTGCCTGTTGAATGGTCATTTTCTCTACAGGACAAAACAGGTTCTATGCTCTTATTACTGGGTTTAACGGCCTGGTTAACAGAATACAGTGCCAACCAAAATACGGTACAGCGTTTTTGTGCTTCAAAAAGTGATGCAGAAGCTCGTAAGGCTATGTTTGTCTGTGCGTTTACCAGCCTGCCAATTTGGGCGTTTTATATGTTTTTGGGTACTGCACTTTATGTTTTCTTTCAGGTGTTCCCTACAGAAACTGCCAGCCAGATCTTAAATGGAGAACAAAAAGCAGAACAAATTTTACCTTATTTTATTAATCATTATTTACCTTCTGGTGTTGCCGGCATTGTTATTGCTGCGGCTTTAGCTGCGGCAATGTCATCACTGGACTCCAGTATTAATGCAATATCAACAGTTTCTATCGTTGATATTTATCGGCGCTTTTCCCGTTCAGCTAAAGATGATAAGCATTATTTGCTGGTTGCTAAACTGATTGCCGTGATTGTTTCTATTATTATGATCCTGGGTGCTATGCTGTTAATGAATGCAGAAACTAAAACCTTACAGGATACGGCAACTATTTTAGTGTCGATTATTTCTGGTGGTGTATTAGGTATTTATTTATTGGGCTTTTTTACTAACCAGGGGGACGCAAGGGCTGTCTGGAGTGGTTTGATCCTCACAGCATTGTTTACTATATGGACTATTTTAGCGAAGAAAGAACTACTGCCAGATAGTTGGGTGCTTCCATTTGATCTCTATTATACCGCTATCATTGGTAATTTATTAATGTTTGTTATCGGATTTTTTACAGCTCGTTTTATTTTTCAGCGTCAATCGGCTGTAGGGGACCTGTCAGTTTGGGGAAAATAATTTCCCTATAAGTCGATATAATGGTTAAATTATGATAAATATTAATTTTGAGCCAATTTACACAATTAACTACTGATTTTTTAAGGACTTTTTATGCCTGAATACCGTTCAAGAACCACTACTGCCGGCAGAAACATGGCTGGTGCAAGAGCACTATGGCGTGCAACTGGAATGAAAGATGATGATTTCCAAAAGCCCATCATTGCTATAGCTAATTCATTTACCCAATTTGTTCCAGGCCATGTGCATTTAAAAGACATGGGGCAGTTAGTGGCCAGAGAAATTGAAAAAGCAGGTGGTGTTGCCAAAGAGTTTAATACTATAGCCGTTGATGATGGTATTGCCATGGGACATGATGGCATGTTGTATAGCCTGCCATCCAGAGAATTGATTTCGGATGCCGTTGAATATATGTGTAATGCGCATTGTGCTGATGCCTTAGTGTGTATTTCTAATTGTGACAAAATAACACCGGGAATGCTCAATGCTGCTTTGCGTCTGAATATACCAGTGGTTTTTGTCTCTGGCGGCCCCATGGAATCAGGTAAAGTTGTTATGCATGGCAAGGAAGTTCATCTTGATCTGGTTGATGCTATGGTTTCCGCGGTGGATGATAAAGTCAGTGATGCTGATACTGATATTATGGAGCGCTCTGCCTGTCCGACCTGCGGCTCCTGTTCGGGTATGTTTACAGCAAACTCCATGAACTGTTTAACTGAGGCTCTGGG
>WTAX01000135.1 GCA_013139395.1 Gammaproteobacteria bacterium
GATCGCCTTAATATAAAGGCTTCCGGTTCAAAGTCTCTTCCTGTACGGTTCGATTCACATGAGCCGATTCAGGAGTATCTTCAATTTCTTCATTATCTGAAAGACGGCGTCCAATTGTATGATCCTGTTGAGTTTGGTTCATTGACTGAAACTTATCTAGATCATGAACCCATTGCTGTACAGCAATGAAACTGGAACCGTCTAGTCCGAGTCCTTGGTTCTGAATAATGGCTACATTAATCGCATCATCTCCTTCAAGATTTTCAGTACCATATTCATAACTTGTCAGATCATGACTATTTTTTATTGAAAAGCTTTCACAAGACTTTCTAATTGAAACAGTACTCTTAGTTATTGTTCAAGAAGACATGACTGATGTATCAATTCACCATGTTCATCCCATCTTAACCAAAGCCAAAGAGTGGCAGTCCAATACCAACAACAACTGAATCTCTATCAGTCAGCTCTTTAAGTGTCAGTAGGGATCCTTTAACATCAACACCAGGTATGAGTGGAAAGGTTTGATAATGAGCATGTCTGGCTAGGCCCATAAGAGTACCAATTGTGTTCTACTTTGGTTTTAAAATGAGTTTAATTTAACACTCAAATTTCTAATAAATGAATATCATCACAATAAAGTGATTAGAAAGTTACGTGGTACTAAGCTACTATTGGTAGAAGATAATAAGATCAATCAGGAACTTGTACTGAAATTTCTAGTTATGAACTTAGTACAATAATTCTGTTAAATTCTGTTGCAGGTGAAATAAATATCCACAATTCAGATAAATACTAAATACTAAAAACTAAATAGGTGATGCCTATGGCATTGATTTGTGTATACAAACCGTGAAGCAGAGTTGTGAAAGGACACTGGATGTGTTTTATAGTTAGTGCGTTTTAGCAGCTGAGAACATTGGCGTCAGCTTGATGATTCACCAAAAAGCGAGGATGATAACATGAGCAGTAAATACCTGACAGATCTCAACCCGATTAATTTTCTTCAATCATTTGTCATTCAAAGCGCCAAGGTGGCCAGTCAACTGGGCTGTACAAGCTGTGATAGCCACCTAAGCTATATCGAGTATCTTGGTTTGGCTGCTGGAAGTTGTTTTGAAACTGCTTATCGCAAACAAAACGAACTCAATAAAAAGATAAACCTGAATGAGTATTCTGAACTAATCATCAGCATAAAAAACCAGATTGGTGGTAATTTTTCCCGCACATCCAGCGAAGCAGGTATAGTGAGGGTGGTAAACAATCGCTGTCCCTTCGGTGATGCCGTTATGGAAGCCCCTGAGCTTTGCCGCATGACTTCAAGTGTGTTTGGAGGCATAGCTGCACGCAACTTTGGCTACGCTAAGGTGATTTTACACAAACGACTCGCGACCAATGATGGAATATGCGAGGTGTCCATTTATACTGACCGAGATTTTGCTTCCCAGTATGATGGCGATGAATACGAAAGTGAGTCCGGTGCTATTGTAGCAAAATCAGTTGCAGCGAGTGTTGCTGTAAGGGTTGAAGAAGGGTTACAAAAATTCTGGTGCCATACACATGGTAACCCTACGCCAAAAGACCGTCCAAAGACCTTCGTTGTGGCTGAATCAGAGGCGATGCGCCTTATCTTCAAGGCAGTAGAGCTTGTTGCAGCAACAGATGCCAGTGTCCAGATTACCGGTGAAACGGGTGTTGGTAAAGAGTGGATTTCAAGAGCAATCCATGCGCTCAGCAAACGATGGCAAGAACCTTTCGTTGCCGTCAATTGTGGTGCAATTCCTGAGAATCTCATTGAAAGTGCGTTGTTCGGTCACGAAAAGGGTGCCTTTACTGGTGCCTATAATGTTCACGAAGGTTACTTTGAGCGTGCAAATGATGGGACTTTATTTCTGGATGAGATTGAAGAGCTGCCTGTATCGGCTCAGGTAAAATTGTTACGTGTACTGCAGGAAGGTGAATTTGATCGAGTAGGTGGACGACAGACGCTAAAATCCAATGTGAGAATCATTTGTGCCTCGAACCAGAACATCGAATCCATGATCGCATCAGGTACGTTCCGCCAGGATCTGTTTTATCGGTTGAATGTGATTCCCATACACATCCCACCGCTACGAGAACGTATGGAAGACCTCTCTCCCCTAGTTACTCACTTTCTCCGTCAGTTGGCTGAGAAATACAAATCAAAACCGAAAGTATTGAGTGATTCAGCATGGATGACTGCTATGGCATACTCATGGCCCGGTAATGTCCGAGAGCTTGAGAATATTCTTGAACGTGCCTACTTGTTTACCCAGGGCCAGGTGATAGATTACATTGATGTATCTGAGAACAATGAACAGAAGTCTTCTGCATTCCCTGTATCTCCTGTAGAGGAGAATAATCTCAATTTGCGTATGATAAAAAAGAAAGCTAGTATGGAATTAGAGAAAAAAATCATTCATGCAGGGTTGAAAAAGTTTTCTGGCAATATCAGTGAAGCTGCACTCGCTATGGGCATCAGCCCACGTGCAGTCCACCAGAAGTTAAAAACCCATAGTATTGACCCATCAATTTACCGGAAAAAAACTTGAAGCGCTGATACTGGAATCCAGGTTTCTCAGTCGGCCACTACAATGAAATACTGCTCGTTAAGATATTTCCTGGCAATTAAGATTAAAATTAATTTAATGAGATTAGTTTATAACACAAATTTACTGAGGCGTTTCTTCACTTCTTGGTAAAGTCGCAACAATTATTATTACAATTGTTACATAAACGGCACCAATAAGCGTTACGCAGATGCGCAATGCTTAGTGTTATACCACCAACAACAACCAGTCCAGTTTCTAATATCTCAGCATTCTCCATTTCTGGAAGCAATGCAGCGATAATAATCAAAGAGACTCCCATAAAGCCAGTTATAAGTATCAATTTATTTTCGTGCTTTTGGTAGCCTGGTATAAATGCCAGCATTCCCAGTGATAATATGATTATAGCGAAAACACTGTGCATTTGCTCTTCGGTAGCGGCAACTACAGGTAGAGTTGTTACCAGTAACGGCGTTATCAGACAATGTAATACACAAAGCAATGAAGCGCCAACTCCAACCTTGTCCATCATGTTTTGGCTATTTAAAGTTTGGCTTGTTATGTACATAAATTTTACCTCTTGATATGCATTTTGGATTGACTTTAAAGTGTAGAATTTGATGATGTATCATTTCATAGTTTAAGGGCAGCATCGGCAACCCTTTCCACACTGAGGAATGGATCGTGCTGCTAGTTCCCGTCCAATCGACGCTACACCGTGTACGGCAGGTGTAGAGGAAAAATATTGCTTCATTTTATTTCCACAGTCTGGGCATAGAGGAGGCTCAGAATTAATGGGTTGTTGTACCTCACACTCTTGTTTACACTGATTGCAACGGAAATCATAAAGTGGCATGGGTTCAATCTCCTACAATGGTACCTGATAAAGTTTATAGAGGCAGGGAACATTCACCCTGCCTTTATAATAAAAAAGAATCTATCAATGATTCATTAACTCCAACGAGGGGGTTGTTTTCCTTTAACTCCCATTGACTCGGCAGTAGGCTGTGAAACTGCACGGGTTGCTGCTGTCAGATCAGGTGCACGAAGCCGTCTAAACTCAGTTTCCCATATCCAACCACTGATAATGATATCATCGGGGATCAGAGGATGATTCCGAAGTTGCTCAACGCACTTGATGCAGGTTTCATCAACATCATCCATCATGCCTATCCATTTAGCAAAAGCGCCATCAGCCAGGCTCAATTCAGGCAGAGAGGGATCTATGGGTATATTGTCCAAATCAATGCCTTTATTGCGTAGAGCGGCTTCCAGGTCATTACCATTGGCAGATAACATACCACAGCCGGTATGCTGCAATACCACAATTTCTTGAGTACCAAAGAAGTTGATTGTTAGCATAGCTGAACGAATCGCATCATCAGTCACAATGCCTCCAGCGTTACGAAATAAATGAGCGTCACCACCTCCAACAGGCGTGTCTGCGCGGATTCCAAGGGCTTCATCCACAGGCAGTCGCTCATCCATGCAGGCTAACACCCATAGGTTCTTCATGTTCGGGCCATCGGCTGCATATTGACGCCGGTTTTCCCAACGTGTCGTTGCTTCGATACGATTTTCTAATTGCTCTTTTAAAGTAGTCATTTTGATCTCCCAATAAATACTGCAAATTGTGACCATGTTGCATGGCCTGAGTTGTCCATAGATCTTTTTAGACCTGTGATTACATCAGATATAGAGCAAGTTACGTACCACGTAATATTTATCTTGTATTTCAGTCACTTATATAAGAGCAGCAAACTTAAGTACGTAGTACAACTTCTCAGGGTTAACCTATCAAACCTATATTTTATTCTTATAAATCATAATCTTGAGGTTGTTTTGTAAAGAATCAATAAGAGAAGTTTAACTACACGAAATCAATTATGGTAAAAATGAAATTTTAATTCTTTTTGAGAACATTGTATTTGAGCTATTATGTTTCTCTACCAGGTTTATTAAGTTTAGTCGTAATTTGATTCATTAAATTCTTTTCTCAGTGCGTTTCTGGGAAGATGATTTATATCCAGAATTTGATGATGACTTTTCTTTTGATGTTATGTCTGTGAAACATCAAGTTTCAGATATTAATTCAACAGCCAAAATAAGTAGTTATAAGATTTAAACATATATATTAAAACTCAAGATACATTGCCTTTGCTAAAGGTCAGGTTTGTTTATGATTGCCTGACATTTGCCTCCATAAAAATCATACTACAACATAATCTCAACGGGCAGATTTCAGATAGTCTTACAATGGAGAAACTGCGGGAAGTTAATTAGTTTTTAAATCAAGGTGTCTATATCAAGGGATCAGAACAGTTGATTTTTCTTCTTCGAAAATTACCGCTTTCTGGAAATCTGCCTGTAAATGATGTCTATTCACGAACGGCCACAATAGGTCA
>WTAX01000393.1 GCA_013139395.1 Gammaproteobacteria bacterium
GCTGAACTGGCAAAAAGTCTGGTTAAATTTGCGCATATGACACGAAATTTAAAAGGCAGTGGTCTTGATGAAGGGGCAAGTACCAGATTATTGGTTCATGCTGCATTGCTCATTAAGGATGGTATTAATCCTGTGGCAGCCTGTAAAGGCGCTATTGCACAGGCATTGACGGATGATCCGGAAATGTTATCCGCTATTAATGAATTAAGTGCATCATTATTTTAAACTATTGTTTTAAGCTATGGTTCAAAGCATGTCTGACTCTTTAAACTCTCTAAAGGCTTATAAGCTTGATGCTGAACAGATGGAAGAACAGCTGGATCATTATTTAGATCCGGTTCTTTCCTTTCGACGTTCTGCGGCTGGCCCTGCGGGGCAAATGGCCTCTTTAACTACCAATGAGCAACAAATTGGTTTGCATTGGGTAGCAGTCATTGCGGCCACTAATGCTGAATTTGCCTATCAATATGCTGCTCATTTTTCTGACGCAATTCGTTATTTAAAACATGATATCGAAGCCTTAGAAAGTTGGACACTAGAAGCCATGTCTGCTTTTGATGAAAGGGGATTACAACTCGCCTTTAAGGTGCTGAACAATGCCCGGGAATTTGCTGAAAACTATTTCAAAAAACAACAGGGAATTGTCTTAGAAGATATTCAAAAACTCCTGACCGCTTTTGTCTGTGGTCTCAATGGACGCTCATTAAAAATTGAAGAAGCTGAATCCAGCTGTACAGATACTGAGACTATTTTTTTACCTAAGATGATGAGTAATTATTCTTCAAAAGAGGATAACTTCTTTTATTATAAATTATTGACGGTTTATCAATGGGCGCAAAACTGGTTTGGCAGCTGGCGCTATGATTTAAGTGAAAAACTGAATCACTATGATGATCCGGTTCAGGCATTAAATTTATTTCATTGTCTGGAATCAATACGCCTATTATATAAAATTCACTATGAACTACCTGGTTTTTTTCGCCAGGCTGAACCTTACCTCAATGATTTTAAAGTATTAGAAAAGACACAGCCATGGGATTCAATTTGTGCCAGGCTGGCTCATAAAAAGTCTAAGGTTGATGATGTATTTGAACTTTTAAAACAGCATTATGCACAATTGTTGCCTATTGAATTTTCATTTCAGGGCACGTTATTTCCTAACAAAGTTCAACTGATTAAAGAACGTCGTCTCATCGAAGAAAAGAATTTGTTTCGAGAAGCCCTGTTGCGCATGGCTGATGAAAAAAAACAGGCCAAGCCTGAATTCATTGAAATGAAAAAAACTGAGCTGGTTTTTGATGTAAGCCTTATTGATGATGCAGAATTTTCTGATGGTATGACCTTTGAACTGACTCTTGATGGTCAGATGATTGTCCCTCCTGAGGATGTACAAAGCTTAATGAGCAGCATTATTCAGGATATTGGTGAAATTCCAGAGGAATATCTAGTGGCTGCCGGGCCAGGAAAATATGTTACTGACAATTCTAATAACAGTTCTAAAAAGACAGATGATGTCTGGTCAGGAGTCTATCATGAAGAAGGCGCCTATTTTTATGATGAATGGGATCATGTTCGTCAGCATTATAAAAAAAACTGGTGTGTTGTTCGAGAGATGCATGTCACTCCTGTTTATGATGATTTCGTACAGCAAACTCTAAGTAATAATATGGGCATTGTAAAATCACTACGGCGTAATTTCGAGGCACTTAAGGGTGAAGAAAAACTACTAAAACGACAGGTAAATGGTGATGATATTGATATTGATGCACTGGTAGAAAGCTATGCCGAACTGAGTATGGGAATGGAGCTCAATGAACGAGTGTTTACCAAAATGCAAAGGGACGATCGGAACATCGCTGTGATGTTTATGGTGGATATGAGCGGCTCAACAAAGGGCTGGATCAATCAGGCAGAAAGAGAATCTCTGGTGTTATTATGTGAGTCTTTAGAAATGCTGGGGGATCGTTATGCTATTTATGGCTTTTCCGGCACCACTCGAAAACGCTGTGAAATTTATCATATTAAACATATAGATGAGGATTATAGTGATAAGGTTAAGGCTCGTATCAGTGGTATCACTGCCAAAGATTATACCCGCATGGGCTTTGCCATTCGCCATCTCAGTGCTCTATTAGAAGAAGTCGAGGCCAGAACGAAATTACTCATCACCTTATCTGATGGTAAGCCAGAAGATTATGATGGCCTCTATCGTGGTGAATATGGCATTGAAGATACGCGTCAATCATTATTTGAAGCACGGCAGAAGGGCATTCATCCCTATTGTATAACCATTGATAAAGAAGCCGGGGATTATCTGCCTCATATGTATGGTGCGGCAAATTATGTACTGATTGAAGATATTAATAAATTACCACTTAAAGTGTCAGATATTTATCGTAAGCTGACGACTTAATGTAGTAGCTTTCGATGCCAACGACAAAATTTCCAGAGAGCTATACGTTATAACCTCAATTACCTTAATTCACCCCTAAGTATTTGAAAAAAACAAATGAACAGACTACAATGTAATACATGGTAATTAAGCTTATAGGTGCTAGTGATGGGTGTAACAAGTGTAAGACTACAACCTGAAATTGAAAATCCTCTTGAAAGGTTGTCAAAAAAACTAGACAGAAGTAAAAACTATCTTATTAATCAAGCAATTAAAGAGTTTTTGGAACGTAAATCCCTTGATGAACAGAGGTGGATAGAAACTATTGAAGCTATTGATTCTGTGAAGTCTGGTAAATTAATTGATGAAAAAAATGTAAATGACTGGCTTGATAGTTGGGGTTCTGAAAATGAACTTAAGCCGCCTAAACTATGAAGCTTTTGTTTTCACCAGAATCAATAGAAGACTTAATACGCCTGAGAGAGTTTATTAAAGAAAAAAATCCACAGGCAGCACAGCGTATTGCAAGTTCCATCAAAAAAAGTATCAATCAATTAAAATCTTTTCCTTATCTGGGAGTTAAAGTAGAACTGGCACCAAATCCAGATATTATTCGGGATTTAATTATTGGTAATTACACTGCTCGCTATTTAATTCGCCCGGAAGAAATTAATATTTTGCGTATTTGGCATCACAAAGAAAAAGAAAATCGTATATAACCACGGTATGAACGTTAAAAGAAATTAATACATTACTTAACTTCTTTAGCTATATCAATGGTTCTGCCCTTTCATCTTCCACCATAATGACCGTACCACCAATAATGCGCTCAATATTTTCTTTCCAGCAGCCACCTAAAACCTGTGTTACCCTCACGACTTTTTTAGGCAAGGCTATGAAAATTTCTGTCATTTTTTGCTAATATTAATACTTGTAACAAATGGATAAAAATTAGTTTATTATTTGTTTACCTTTTACTTCGAATTATCCGAAGAGAATGGAAAGTATATTCGACTTTTTAAAATTATTAGGCCCACCTACAATATTAATCAATGAAGTAGAAATAGTCTGTGTTCTACTCTGACCTTCTCTACTAAAGGTACTAAATGGTCTTGATAATGTTGACCTCTATGATGAGCTGGAGTGCAGGAATTAAAATGACAGATAAAGCTGAAATAGTAATAATAGGAAAGTCCCTCAAAGAAGGACCTGTGATTTATCATCCAGAAGACCATCTGATAGATGAGCACAAAACAAAAAAGAACCTCACTTTGACCGAACTCAATCATCTGTTCAAAATCTATCTGCATGAATGCAGCTTACATTATGATGATATCTCAATCCTGGGACAATTCTCGCTAATTTTTAACGACCCGATGTTTAGTATATGGCACACAATGAGTAAGCAAGAGCAGAGTGATGAACTTTCTAAATTGGTAATAATGCCGCAGGTTTATGATGAACTGATAACCTCAATAGGTACAACTGCGGGTGATGCAATGATTATAAAAAGTGTAGTCAAAGATGCCTATCAAAATGCCATAGACAGTTTTTCCCACGCCGCATTTCTGCAGAGGAAATATTTAACCCGGTTTCCAGGAATCAAGATCATCCTATATGTTGATCAGGTCAGAAAAATAATTGTTCTTGCCGTGGTGGATAATGGCTATGGGGAAAAAATTTTAAAACCAAAAACGTCGTTTACAGATCAAAAAGATAGTAATGATTTTGTGTCCAGATTTGTTGATTGGATAATCAAACGCTATATTGAAAAGGAGGATAAAGAAGTCAGACATGACATTGCCTATACTGGTGGTCAGGGTCTGGCTTTAAATAAGATCAAAATTGAGTTGCAATTAAATGTGGCTGTACACTTTCTGGTCTCAGGCGCTGTTTTTGAAATTAAGTTGAAAAATTACTTCTAAACAGAAGTGATGCACTATGAGGTATGGACTTTCACATATCTATTTGATTAAAATTATTTCCAAGGCCCTAATGTTGTCAAATTTTTAATCGATCCAAAATATCCTTCCCAATAATGGGAAGGATAAGTAGTATTAAAAGTTAGTGAATTTCAACCTTCATGGTTTCTGGAGATTTTTTTACTGTTTTAGGGATCTTCAGATCTAAAACACCATCAACATAATCGGCAGTGATGCTGCTTTGATCGATATTGTCAGGCAAATCAAAACGTCTGACAAACGTACCATGAAAGCGCTCTATACGATGTTGTTTTTCATCCCTGGTTTCTTCCTCAGTCTTACGTTCACCTCGTAGTGTCAGTACACCATTAGAAAGAGAAACATCCACATCTTCTTTCTTGACGCCAGGGAGTTCAGCTTTAATATGAAATGCATCTTCAGTTTCTGTGATATCGGCCAGTGGTGACCATTCAGATGAAGAATCATCGGCAGGTTTAGTTAACATACCAGTATGATAACGGTTAAAAACATCATCGAATTCCCGTAAAGGATTCCAGCGAGTTAAGGTCATCTCACACCTCCTTTCCAGATTACTGGTTCTTTATATGACGCAAACAAAGATAAATTCAAACATTTAAATTTTATCCTCTCTACTTTACATATAGTACTAAACTCATTAAAACTCAAGGTGTTAGTTACTTAAATTGATGTTGCCCCGAATAGTTACCAAAAATTATTATTTTGATGATAGTATATAGATCTGAGCTATGAATGCACATTAACTAATT
>WTAX01000375.1 GCA_013139395.1 Gammaproteobacteria bacterium
CTGCAAATGGTGATAGTTTTCTAATCAGGCCAACTTATACTGCATCCGCAGGAATTTCAGTTGAAGTCAATAATGTATTGGATATTGCTCTGGCAAGTCCGATTACTTCTCGTGAGGGTAATGATACCGATATCGTGCCTGCAATTGCGAATCCAACAGGTGGTGCAATTAATTCAGGTTCAGGTGATATTACTTTTCCAACCAATTCAACGGTAACAGATATTCCTCTAACGAATGCAGCAGGTAATCCTGTTAAAGTTGTATTGACCTATAATCTTGCTGGTCAATATGATGTCACTACCTTCGATACATCAGTGATACCGCCAGTAGCATCTGCAGCAGCACCAGCGGTAGTAACACCGATATTATTTGACCGCACTGATGCTGCTGATATCAGAGGGAAAACTGTTACCTTAACACCGTATGATATTGAGTTTACATTATCAGGTGTGCCCGAATCAGGTGATGTCTTTGTAATAGAAAATAATTCAACACCCTATGATGATAATCGAAATGGCTTGTTAATGGCCAAATTGCAAACAGCCAAAACCCTGGAAAACAGTTCAACTGATTTTCAGGCTGGCTATGCCATGATCGTATCAGACGTTGGTACTAAGACACATTCAGCAGAAATTGATTTACTGGCACAGCAAACCTTAAGTGAACAGGCGAAAGCCACAAGAGAAAGTTATTCAGGTGTTAATTTAGATGAAGAAGCCGCCGATTTATTAAAGTTTCAACAGGCTTATCAGGCCTCAGCTCGGGTTATTTCCAGTGCTGATGAAATGTTTCAGGCACTATTGGCTGCAGTCTGATAATGAGTATGGATAGTAAAGTACGAGGTAATTAACAATGCGTGTTGCAACAAGCACTGCTTATTCTCAGGGTGTCACTTCAATGAATACCCAGAATTTTAAGCTCAATAAAACGATGCTGCAGCTTTCTACGGGTAAAAGAATTGTTACGCCATCTGATGATCCTGCCGGTGCAGCCAGAGTGTTGGGTCTGAATCAGGCAAAATCAAGAACAGAACAATTTCAGGATAATATTAATACGCTTAAAAGTTCATTACAGATTGAAGAAACAGCTTTGAGTGGTATTGTAAATACTCTGCAAAGAGTCAGAGAATTAACCATACAAGCAAACAATGATACCTATGACGCTACTCAGCGTGAAGCTATTGCTCTGGAAATTCAGGAGCATTTTGAGGCTATCACTGCTTTTGCAAACACCACCAATGGTAATGGTGAATTTCTATTCGGTGGTTTTAATAACAGAGATATACCTTTTGAAAATGTCGGTGGTGTTGTCAACTATAATGGTGATCAGGGACAACAACTGCTGCAAATTAGTGCCACTCGTCAGGTTGCAAGTGGTGATAATGGTTTCGATGTTTTTATGAATTTACGTGGTAGTGATAATGGCAATACTTTAAATGCCTATCCTATGAGTGTTTTTGCTGTGGTTAAAGAATTGGAAGTCGTACTTAGCAGTAATGCAGGCTCACCCTCAGCTTTTCCAGTAGAGACATTCCATGAATCCATGTCGCGTATTATTGGTAATATAGATGTCGCCTTAGGCCAGATTTCTGATGTACAGGCTGGTATCGGGGCAAGGCTTAATGCCACTGAGAGTCAGGAAAATGTCAATGAAGATTATCTGGTTCAGCTTGCCACAACCTTATCAGATACACAGGATCTGGATTATACTGAAGCCATCAGTCGTCTGGAACAAGAACAGATCGGCCTTCAGGCTTCGCAACAAACCTTTACCAAGATTCAGGGACTATCACTGTTTAATTTTCTTTAATTAAAAGAAAAGTTCCAGCTGTTACTCGGTTTTAGAGGAACAGACTCCTGGCAAAGTCATTTGATATTTTTAGGCTGCTGGCACAGTTGTCTCCAATATTAAAGAGACTTTAGTGTTAATAAACTACCGGCAATATGTCGTATACCACCTTCTGTCGTAAAATAATAAACGACTAAAATCCGTCCGTCAGGCATTTCTACAGACCAGGGATAACCGACATCACCACATAAACCGTCATCCCGAATAATAATTTCTTCACCAATAAAGTTTTCTGCAGAACTATCCATGAGATGACCTCTGATGCCAAAAGGCTCATGCCGATAGCCATAACAAATAAAAACTCGGCCATCAGAAAGTCTTAATGGATGAGTTGGATGACCAATTACTTTTCTTTCAACCCAGTCTTCCCACGTGTGTCCACGATCATTGGAAGTGGCTGTCACTAAATGATCATTGCCGCTGGTATTGCGCATGAAAGCCATAATTCTGTCACCTCCAAGGTGAAGCAGGGCTGGTTCATTTAAGTTTAGTTTTTGTTGGGCATCTCTTGCAATCATCGAACGATACGTCCATGACTTGCCCATGTCTTTTGAATAGTACACATGTGATGTATCAACATTATCACTTTTTAACCGGCTATAGACAGGCAATAAAATTTCATTACCAATTTCGATGGCCTGTCCTCGTATAGAACCACCATGAGAGGTTCTTTTTCCGGGCAAAACTTCAAGTGCATTAGGTAAAATAGGTAAATAATTATGTGATGTCCATGTATTACCCAGATCCTTTGATATTCTGGTATAAACACCCCATGAAATATAAAAACAGCCTGTTATGTCAATGTGACCGTATGGACAGAACTCTTCTTTTTTCAATGCTCTTGCAATTCTTGAATGAATAGGGTACCAGGAGAAAGATGATAATAAAATGCTTTTATTTGATAATACTAATACAGAGGCATCTTGATCAGCTGCTTCTGGATTAATTGGCAGTGGTGCAGGTTCAGTAATTGGGTTCAGATCAAGATCAAAATAAATTTTTGTTAGTTGAGAACGACTGTCTACATGATCAACTTGTTGTTTTAGTTTATTTGATTCATCATCATTATCATCCAAAAGCCATCTGCTATCTCGGGCCCGTCGGAATAATAAAAGCAGTCGATTATCGTCTAATAACGCTATGCTTGGAAAAGATGAAAAAAAATGAGAATCTTTGTATAAAACAAAATTTATTATATTTTTTGACATTATGTACAATTTTATTATCTTATTAAGTTGTTGATAAAAAACGATTTTATATATATGGAAATATCATTAAGTATATGTTATTTTTACACTATTACAAAGGTAATGAAATTTAATATTAATTAGAAAAATTGAAGCTTTTGAGTAAGCTTTAAAAAATTATTACAGAAAAAATATTTTCAGCCGATAATATGAAATAGTGATATATACTTTATAGGTTTGGTACTCATTTTTTACTTGAATAAATAGATGAAGTTAAAGAAAAATTTAAAAATTGAGAATAAAGTTTTAGGCGAAGATAGTCCTGTTTATATCATTGCAGAGATGTCTGCTAATCATGGTAATGACCTTCAACGTGCTTTAGACATAGTACATGCTGCAAAAGAAAGCGGTGCTGATGCAATTAAATTACAGACTTATACTGCAGATACACTCACTCTTAATCATAAATCTGACTTTTTCTTTATTAAAGATGGTCCCTGGAAAAATCAGTACATGTATGATTTGTATAAAGATGCTTCTACTCCATGGGAGTGGCATGAAATACTGCAAATTGAAGCTAAAAAAATAGGTTTAACACTCTTTTCATCTCCATTTGATTCGACGTCAGTTGATTTTTTGGAAGAGTTAAATATACCAGCATATAAAATAGCCTCTCCAGAGATTATTGATTTACCTCTTATACGTAAAGTAGCACAAACAGAAAAACCGATAATTATTTCAACCGGTGGTGCTACTCTTGCTCAAATCAATGAAGCACTTATTACTGCTGCTAGCGAAGGTGCTACAGAAATAGCATTACTAAAATGTACAAGTACATATCCCGCACCAGCAAATAGCATTAATTTAAAAACCATTCCTCATATGAGAAAAGCATTTGGATGTACTGTCGGTTTATCTGATCATACTATGGGTATTGGTGTACCAATTGCTTCAGTTGCATTTGGAACATCTATAATAGAAAAACATTTTATCCTAAATAGAGAAGATAAAACTGCAGACAGTTTTTTTTCTGCAACCCCAGATGAGTTTAGTGAAATGGTAAAAGGAATAAAAGTAGCCAGTGAAGCAATAGGTGAAGTAAGTTACCCACTTTCTCCAAAAAAACCTGAAAAATCAATTATTGTCATAAAAGACATTAGACAAGGTGAGCTCCTAAATGATAAAAACATTAAAATATTACGTCCTGGTGGGGGGCTAGAGCCAAAAGAAATAGATAAAATTCTAAACCACAGGGCTCTAATAGATATTAAAAAAGGGACACCTGTAAAATGGGATATGGTAGGTAACTTATAAGGACTATTATGGAAAATATTATTGATTTTATCATTACATTTTTTGAAGAACGGGGAGTAAGTTTATCGCGTGAAAACTATCAAGAAATAAATTATATAGATAATGCCATTATTGATTCATTTGAGATGCTAACGCTTTTAATGACAATAGAAGATAATTTTGGTGTTAAAATAACGCCAATGGATATTGCTGAACAACAATGTAAAACTCTGGGTGAATTAGTATTGTTAATTAATAGTAAATTATCTTGATATGATTGCTATACGAACAAAAGTTTCTGCAGATATTGGTATAGGGCATATTGTAAGAATGCAGCATTTATCAAAAGAATTACAATTTTTAGACAAAAATGTTGTGTTTATTCTGGATTATCCCGTTTATAAAATTTCTCCTTATATTAAAGATGCTAACGTTATTTATCTCTCAGATAAAAAGATGAATTACTCACAAGAAGAAGATGCAAAAAATGTAATCAACCTATTAAAAAACAAAAGTGTTGAGATGATCGTATTAGATAGTTATGAGCTATCTATTGAATGGGAAAATATCAT
>WTAX01000517.1 GCA_013139395.1 Gammaproteobacteria bacterium
TCACGCGAACAACGCACATCATAACCATAGCTGGAAGTACCATAAGAAACAATTCGCTCACCATTATTCTCTTTGACCTGATTATATTCAAAAGGCTCAATCATGCCTTCATTTTCCGCCATAGAACGGATCCAATGATCTGACTTAATACTCATAAGTGGCTATTACTCGTGTGGTTGATATTTTGCTGCATATTATCCCTGTGATGGACAAGAAAAACAAGATCGGCTTTAACCAATGCAAAAAAGAGTCTGAACAAACTCAATCGGTACAAAGAATTTTCCAACTCCTCTTTAATCAACTATTTTATTAAAATCACCATAAATCCTGCGATGAATTTTGCTTAAATTTTCTTTATTTAAATCAGGCAAATACTCTAAATCATTGATCTTTTGTTCATAATTGCTGGTCACCTGCAAACAATCTTCAATTATTTCCCGATATTGATTTGCCTGTATTTTTAAATTTTTTGCCAGGCGCGTTAATCCGCTTTCCAGGCCTATCATCTCATCACCAGAAAAATCACCATAATCACCAAAGGTCATTTCTGGCGGTGTCAGCAGATCATGTCTGCTATAAGCTCTCATTGGCGTTGGATCATAAACCGGTGAAAATTCCAAAGTACCTTGTGTTTCTAAAAAAGACAGATTTTCAAGATGTAAGTCACCATTGCCTGTGAGCATTGCCAGAATCAGTCGTTTGAATAAGTATTTTTTTGCTGCTCCCGGATCATTCGTAATAGCAATTTTTTTATTATCCAGAGCTTTGCCAATAAAATCATAAGTCGCACTATAATGATGACTGATGCGTGAACTGCCGGATGCCAATAAAGAATAGACACTTTCCATAAAAAGAGGCTTATTGTTCTGATCTCTGTCAAAACGTTCAACGGCTAATGCTTTAACCCCATTTATTTCCACAACCCAATAACGAGGCACTTTAAATCCGGCCTCTTTATGAACATCCAGTGCTAATTTTTCCAGCTCGATAATGCCCGGATAACTGCTGCTGTCTTCAAACTTTAAAATAATATCCGTTAAATCAGAGCTTGAACCCAGGCGAGTCGGAAGTCCCACCAGACCATTCCAGCCTGATTTTGGAATAGACAGCGGGATCTTGGGTATGGCGCCACCCAATGAGGGTGTTGGCCCTAAAATACTCACCAGTGCTTGTGCATCATTATCCATCCAGGTTAAAAATTCTTTTAAGCTAAAACCAAAATCATCTTTAGCTTCAACCAGGCGTTCCTCAGGTCTGGCCGCATACCATTTTTCAGCTTCATGATCATCAGCAAACACATCAAGATGACCAATGGAGCCATGGCCTGATTTTGTTAAAATTTCCCAATCCGTTTCCAAACCGACCTGTGGATGAATATCCATTTTATGTAAATAACTCATGATCAAATTACGAATGAGATTTCGTTTACTTTTGGGCGGCAATAAAGACTGAACAGGCGGATGAAAATCAAAAAACTCACTTCTGGAACGAACAATACTATTAATACCAAAGGCTTGTGGAGGATAAGCCAGACCTAAACCACGCTCTCCTGTTTGTACGTAGCTGCTTTCATAAGAGAAGCGTGACTCTTTATCAGTGGTATAAAGCTCTCCCATTTTAAGCGGGGCAGCTGTTATTCGAGTCCAGATCACCAGCTTTTTGTCAATCATCAAATAAACTGCCTTTAAGCACTTCTTCAGCAATGGATGAATCAGGCACTAAGCTTAGTGTTAAGCCAACGCACTGCGCCAGAGACTGCAATGTGCTGAACTTAATATCATTGCTTTTTTTAGCACGTGATATAGACGAAACATTAATCTGAGCTTTTTTAGCCAGTGCTTTTTGGTCAAGCCCTTTTTTTTTACCCGTCTCTATTATTTGATCCAGTAATTTTGATATGTCTTTTTTCATGGTTTTTTATTATGATAAATATACATGTAAGTCAATTTACAGACAATATTACGCCTTAATTTGCATACAAGTCAATTTTATTTTAAAAAGGGGGATTCCCATAAAAAATATTAGAGCTGATAGGAAGTGATTTTATTCAATAAGCTGTAAAAACTCAGCAATAACAGCAAAATCTTCAGCCTCATCCGGCTCAACTGTTAATACGGGGTAATCAGGATTTTCCGGCCTCAGTTCAATTTTCTCATGTGCCCATTCAAATTCACTGCCTGCGACTTTCTGACTGAAATAACGTTTTATGGTAAATGATGCCTGAGTATCAGGATCTTCATAGCCTGATTTTTTAACTAATACAACCCGACTGTTTCTAGAGCCTGCAACACCATATTTGAATAAACAATAACTGCCGTCAGGTATTAACGGCTCCATTGAATGACCGTGGATTTGTGAGATAAACATCGTTTTATCTAATGCTCGGTATAAATTGATTTTATTTATATCAAGCCATTGTTTCGAGTGATCATTAATTTCTGAACCAGAAAAACCACCTGCAGCTATTTCTAAAGGGTAAATTGGTAAATAAGAAATATATTTCTCTTTATCTTCTACTTCACTAAGTAACTCACTTTCAAAAATATTATTTATGCTTTTAATCTTAGTCTCGGTTTTTTGAACAATTTCAATACTTGATTTAGCATATATTTTTTTATTTATACGTTGAGTATACTGGGCTAACTTATAATCAACTAACTCTTGCACCAGCTCATGTAAATGATTTTTTTCCTCATTATCTACCCTAAAATCAGCTTGAAAATAACCATTAATTACTTTGAACCAGCTTTGTCTTGTTTTTATATTTGATTCCGCATAGGCTTTTATTGGGTTTCCCAACCAATAACGATGCCATTCTTTACTATCTGGATTCAGCTTTAATATGCGTGCTGGAATATCATGCTGTTTGATATAAGGCCTTCGATCTAATACATACCAGCTGCGATTAGATAATAGTTGTGTAGTTGGCGGCTTGTTAAAGCCATCTAATTCTAAAAAGGACTCTAATAAAATACATTTAAATGATTTTGTCATAGAAGTCGTTT
>WTAX01000368.1 GCA_013139395.1 Gammaproteobacteria bacterium
CTGACTTTAAATGAGGTGAAAATTGGTCATATTAAAATCTATAATGTGCGTGCTGTTGTTCTGGAAGGTTCCTTTCCAAGTGAAGTGTTATTAGGACAATCCTTTCTAAATCGTGTCCATATGGTTCGGGATGGTGATAAAATGAAGTTAAGGAAGAAATATTAAGCCTGCTTTTCACCTTTCTTACTTGTCACGATTCTTGTTTCTACGACTCTTGTTTCTAAGAGACCTGTTTGTCACGACAGAAAGCCCAATCTGTTTGATTAGATAAGTCTGGATTGTAGGCATAGCCCGCTTCAGTAAACTCTTTAATGCGTTCAACATCAGTTAATTGATTTTTAAGAATAAAAGCACTCATCATGCCGCGGGCTTTCTTAGCATAGATGCCGATAATTTTATAACTGCCGTCATCTCTTTTTTCTTTAAAAACAGGGGTGATGATCTGGCCATCAATTTCTTTTGTTTTTACTGATTTAAAATACTCATTCGAGGCTAAATTCACTAAGGTATCCGTACTCGATTTTTTTAGTTGTTGATTAATTAATTGTGTGATCCGACTGCCCCAGAATTCATATAAGTTTTTTCCCCGTTTATTTTCAAGACGAGTACCCATTTCCAGTCGGTAGGGCTGCATTAAATCCAGTGGGCGTAATAAACCATATAAACCTGATAAGATGCGTAAATGATCTTGTGTAAAACTTAATGCCTCATCAGAAAAACTCTCAATATTAATACCCGCATAGACATCACCCTTAAAAGTTAAAATAGCCTGTTTGGCATTTTGAGGATTAAACGGTAAGCTCCAGTCATTATAGCGATCATGATTTAACTGTGCCAGATTGTTACTTAAATGCATCAATTTTTCTAATTGTGCAACGGAGTAGGGTCTTAGTGTATTGATTAATTCACTGGAATCTTCCAGGCAGTCAGGCATACTAAAATCGTCAGTTTGCGGCAAACTCTCAAAATCCAGTTTTTTAGCGGGAGAGATAACAATTAACATAAAACAACAGCTCCGATTTGATGGTTATATGTAACTATTCAGCAAGCGTATTATTTACAATAAGCCTGTGGTTGCTTATTTTTCTGACTTTGATTGTTTGAGCGCAGCGACATCTCGTAACAGAAAGTCAAAGTTAGAAAAATAAGTGACCATGGGCTTAACAAGCGTTATTTAGGAATACACACTGAATAGCTACGATTATATTTAAATTAGCCGGTATTTCTCATACCACCAGCTATGGCATTAATGGAACGTAATAGGGGACTTAACCAGACATCCTGCTCTTCAGTAGTTAAGGTTTCGTTACGATAGCGTTTTAATAGCGTTAATTGAATATGCACCAATGAGTCAAGATAGGCCTGGCGTCGACCTAATGAAAGCTTGAGAATCGGGTTATGTTCAAGTAGTTCATCAATTTGAGCGATTTTAAAAATATTTTTCATAGTGAGATTATATTCATCTCTGATTAACTCATAAACACTGTCTCTGATTTTTTCATCTTTACATAATTCAGCGTATTCTTTGGCAATATCCATATCTGCTTTAAAAAGGGCCATCTGAGTATTGTCTAATAAGGCATTAAAATAAGGCCATTTTTTATACATTCTTCTCAGTCGTTTTAAATTAGCATCATCGTGTTCTATATATTGATTTAACGCTGTGCCGATACCATACCATGCTGGTAGTGTATGACGGGACTGTGCCCAGCCAAACACCCAGCCGATGGCACGCACAGATGATTTGGAGCGATCGCCTGTTTTTCTATGAGATGGTCTGGAGCCGATATTCATCAGACCAATTTCACTCACCGGGGTGGCCTCATAAAAATAATCCAGAAATCCGGGGGTTTTATCCGTTAGTGCCCGATAACTGTCTTCACCCGTTTTCGCCAACTGAGTCATGGTGTTGAGAAATTTGGGGTTATCATCTCGTTTTGCTTTCACCAGACAACTGCTGGATTTCATCAGACCACTAATGCCCATAACCAATTCATAAACAGCTGTTTCACTATTACTGTATTTATTAGACAGTACTTCACCCTGTTCGGTGAATTTTATCTGGCCATGTACTGAGCCAAAAGGCTGCGCTAATATGGCTTCATAAGTCGGGCCGCCGCCGCGACCAATGGTTCCGCCACGGCCGTGAAACAGACGAATATCTATGCCTTTTTCATTAGCCAGCTCAGTAATGCGCCGCTGCGCACCATAAAGATTCCAGCTGGATGCCAGAATACCGCCATCCTTACAGGAATCTGAATAACCCAGCATGACTTCCTGTAGATTACCGGCAGCTTTCAGGTATTTATTATAGACTTCATTATCAAATAACACCGACATCACAGGTTCAATATGTTCCAGATCTTCCACTGTTTCAAATAAAGGGGAAACGGTAATATAAGAGAAGGCCTTGCCATCTTTATGACCTAATAATCCAGATAACCGAGCAATAAACATCACTTCCATCACATGACTGGCCGTATGTGTCATAGAGATAACATATTGATTAAATAGTTTAGGGCTGATTTCACGGCGCAGACGTAATACGACATCAAATACTTGAATAATATTGACTGTCGCATCAGACAGATCACCCTGATTAATCCCCGGTAATTCTTCCTGATCAATTAATTCAGACAATAAGGTCATTCTATCATCTTCATTTAAGGCATTATAATTATCTTCCAGATGCATGTGCTGCAGTAATTCTGAAATTGCTTCAGTATGCAGTGTTGATTCCTGACGAATGTCCAGATGCTCTAAGAAGAAACCAAAGGTCTCAGTCAGACGTAGTATATTTTTTAACAGACCATTGGCCACTTCACAATCATTATGAGAGCAGAGTGAATCCTGAATAAGTTTAAGATCGTGATAAAATTCATCCTCATTTTTATAGCCGCTATAGTTGGACTGAGGACGATGACCATCAATTTTTGCCTGTACCTGCTTCATTCGGTAGTCTAATTTATGACGTATAATAAATAGCTTGCGGCGATAGGGCTCAGTGGAAAATAAATTAGGGTGTTTGGCAAACAGATGTTTATAGGTCTTATTATCGCTGTCCAGTGATTGTAAAAAAGCCTGATCAGGTGTACATAAAGCAATAGAATGAGTGAGTTGATGTGAGAGTTGCTCAGTATCACTGATATAGCGTTTAAGGATCTCCCGGCTTTGATAATAAGCGGCTGTTTCAGTCACCCTGGCGGTGACAAAAGGATTGCCGTCACGGTCACCACCAATCCAGGAGCCAAAATGCAGAAATGTGGGGATCTTTAATTGCTTGACATACTCGGGATAAACATCAGCAATGGCTTGCTCTAAGTATTGATAAATGACTGGAATTGCGTCAAAAAGAGATTCACGGAAATAATACAGGCCATTTTTCACTTCATCAATAACCTGTGGTTTTTCAGAGCGGACTTCATCTGTTTTCCATAAAATCTGGACTTCATTCTTTAAAGCTTGAGATAAACTGTCTTTTTGATGTTTGCCTAAACGGGGATCATCAAGCTCTTTGATGGCTATAAAGATCCGTTTTAGTGATTCCAGAATGGTTCGGCGCTTCGCTTCTGTCGGATGAGCAGTAAAAACGGGTGTATAAGAGAGACTATTTAATAATTCCTGTAGTTGTTCTGCAGAAATATCCTGTTTATGAAATTCTTTGAGTGTATTTCGAAATGAACCCTGCCAGAGTTTTTCTTTATTATTGGCCAGACGTCTGCGTTCTTTATGCTGTTGTGTTTCTTCAACAACGCTGACCAGACTGAAATAGGTACTAAAAGCACGAATTACATGCTCAAGAGTCTGCGCATCCAGCTGTTCAATGAGCTGCATGAGGTGTTGACGTTTGCTTTCATCGTGTTCTTTTCTTAACTCAATATAACCGATTCTTAACTCTTCAACGACATCAAATACGGCATCACCCGTATGTGTCTTTAAAATATCTCCAAGAGCGGAGCCGATAAATTTAACTTTTGAACGAAGTTCTTTGTCGCCGTGCATAAATATTAACCTTTAAAATGCTTTTTTATCAGAGAGTCTGTGGTATTAAATTGATACTATACTAAGTTGGGGATTTTTTTGGGAAAATAAAGCTGATTAAGGCAAAGTAAAGGTAAATTTTAAGT
>WTAX01000082.1 GCA_013139395.1 Gammaproteobacteria bacterium
GACGTATTTTACTGCATTTTTTTGCTTCTGCACTAAGTGGAATGGTATCTGTTACCACCAGGTGATCCAGTTCAGACGCATTAATAGTCTCAATTGCCGATCCCGATAGTACCGGATGGGTAATATAAGCCATGACCTTGGAAGCTCCATGCTCTTTTAAAGCGCCTGCAGCTTTACATAGTGTACCTGCTGTATCAACCAAATCATCAATCAAAACACAAGAACGTCCTTTTACATCACCGATGATATTCATTACCTTAGCCACATTCGCTTTAGGACGACGTTTATCAATAATAGCCAGATCAGCATCATCAAGACGCTTGGCTAATGCTCTGGCTCGCACAACACCACCCACATCCGGTGACACAACCATCAGATCAGGATATTTCTGGCGCCAGATATCACCAAGCAAAATAGGTGATGCATAGACATTGTCCACCGGTATATCAAAAAAGCCCTGAATCTGATCAGCATGCAGGTCAAGAGTCAACACCCGATCAATACCTACACCTGAGACCATATTAGCAATGACTTTTGCTGTAATAGCAACACGAGCTGAACGGTGACGCCGATCCTGACGTGCATAGCCAAAATAAGGCATAACTGCAGTAATTCTACGTGCTGAGGCACGACGTATGGCATCCGCCATTACCATCAATTCCATAAGATGATCATTTGCAGGCTGACAGGTCGGTTGAACAATAAATACGTCTTTTCCACGTACATTCTCCAGTAGTTCAACCATAATTTCAGAATCACTAAATGTATCAACTGAAGCTTTACCTAAAGGCATGTTCAGGTGTCTGGCAATATCTTGTGCAAGTTTCGGGTTGGCATTTCCCGAAAAAATCATCATATCTGAATCGGACACTGTGTGTTCCCCGGATGCAAATCATTTAAATTACATCAATTGTAGCAGTTTTAAAATAGAAAAGAATCTCTGGAAACTACTGCAACATTTTATTTTTAATAATCGATTTGAGATATTAAGGTGACGGTCAAAGAAGTGGCTGGGCCGGCAGGATTCGAACCTGCGCATGCCAGGATCAAAACCTGGTGCCTTACCGCTTGGCGACGGCCCAACAATAATAACCTACATTTTACTCTGTTTTTTATTGATAATTCATTAAGTTGAGAATTCTAATAAAATCCAGTTAACTGGTGAGGAATTACTTAGCTAGTTAACTAACAAAAGATGCCTTACCAAAAATGTGGGAAGGATTATACGATGAAAATTTTCAATTGTCACACCCAAATTTCATTTTTTTTTATTTTTATTCCATTCCAGTATAGACAAAACTCACGAAAATAGCGTTAAGCCTTTGAATACAATGGAGATAGATTTTTTCCTTGTGCAACAAAGCCGTTAAATTTTTCTGGTTTTTTTGACAGAATTTGCTTAGCTTCCTGCTCTGATGCTACCGCAGCAAACACACATGCTCCCGTTCCGGTCATCCTGGCTGGTGCAAACTGAGTCAGCCATTTTATGGCCTGGGCAACTTCCGGGTAAAGACGACTAACAACAGGCTCACAAACATTAGTCCCTTTTCCAGACAGGTAATCACTGATGCTTATTGGACTACAATTCCTTTTAAGTGATGGTGTAGAAAAAATCTCTGCTGTCGAAACAGAGACAGATGGTATTAATACGACAAACCAGGATTCATCCAGTTCAATGGCAGAAAGTTTTTCTCCAACGCCTTCCGCCCAGGCAGAAAAGCCATGCACAAAAATAGGCACATCAGCACCCAGTTGAACACCCAGTATGGCCAAATGGTCAATATCTAATTGTAAATTCCACAATTCATTCAGTGCGACTAATGTGGTTGCAGCATCACTACTGCCGCCGCCCAAACCTCCTCCCATTGGAAGGCGCTTTGTTATGCTGATTTGAACACCTAGCGGACATTGTGTCTCTTGCTGTAAAAGTCTGGCGGCCCTTATGGTTAAGTCATCTTTCGGTTCAATACCCGGCAAAGGATTATTATGTGAAATTTCATTATGATCTAATATGGTAAAACGCAGCTCATCGGCATAGTTCAAAAATTGGAATACTGTTTGTAATTCATGATAACCATTATCCCTTTGACCCGTTATATGTAAAAAACGATTAATTTTAGCGGGAGCCAGCCATACTTTATCGCTATTGTCAGTTTGCATACAGCTCATCCTTCATGACTCTCCAAGATGCCAGCTGGTGATAATAAGTTTGATTTTAACATTTTGTTCCGTAGCGATAATTTTTTTTGGTAACCATATTTTATTCCCTGATAATTGTTCAATCTGCATCCTTCTGGGGTAATGAATATGCCAACCCGACTGAAAAATATCACTAATCTGTTGTTGCTCATTATAGTTAACTTGTGAAGCAGTATCGGGGTTAGGATACCCCTGAGACCAATACCTTAAAGAAGTGATAGGAAATTTAAATCCCGTTTCCTGAAAGAGGAGTTGCTCAAGATCATTCCCGGTGCTTTCACCGGAGGGTGTTTTTAAGAGGATATGATTATTAATTTGACTTATTTGTAGTTCGGTCTCGCCGAATGGGCCGGAAAAACTGATTTGAAAGTCTTGTTTTTTCTGCCTCCAGTTGAATTTTGCATACCAGTTTTCTTGTTCATTAGTGAGACTAATGCGTCCATTAATACGCCACGTATCAGCTATATTACCTGAGGTTTGCAGTTCATTTTTAGCTGTCGGCGTAGTTGTACAGGACAAAACAAATAATGCAAGAATGGATATTAATAGCCATCGCTGGATAACAATTATGTTCCCCTTTTTTAAAAGGCCCGATTTTAAGAAACCAGAGCTTATGAAACCAGAGCTTAAGAAACCAGAGTTTAAAAGACCAGGGGTTAAAGGGCTTGAGTTTAAAAAGGTGAAGCTAATAAATCGCATTCTTATTCTATATCACTCTTGTTTTAGGTAGCGTGTCATTATACCAATGAGCACATGGTGTTCCGGATCATTTTTCAGAGCCTTATCCCAGATAAATTTAGCCTTCCTGGTTTGTCCAGAAACCCAGAGAACTTCACCATAGTGGGCCGCAATTTCAGA
>WTAX01000162.1 GCA_013139395.1 Gammaproteobacteria bacterium
CCCAAAGTGAGCCGATCCCATAGATTGCCTAATGCGCCGCCAAGTACCAGCGCTAATGCAATAGCAAGCCAACGCTCATGCTCTTGCAGGCGCTTTATCCAAAAAAAGAGTATCGCACTCACAATTAACGCTATTGCTGCAAAAAACCATCGCTGCCAACCTGACTCATCTGCCAGAAAACTAAATGCCGCACCAGAGTTATGAGCCAATGTCAGATTAAACCAACCGGGGATCACAGGCATTATTTCATAGAGACTAAAATGCTGACTGACAACGGCTTTGCTACCCAGATCCAACACAATGATAATAGCAGTCAGCCACAAATATTTTAACATTTATTGTATACTCAAATAACTTGGAAAAGCAGACTTTGTAGGGGCGAATTCATTCGCCTGAAAGACTATAATAGACATAGGCGAATGAATTCGCCCCTACTGACAAAAATTCAATCATGATACATTATGTGATTTGATAGAAGATTCATTTTAAGCAAAATGGCGCACTTCACCATCACCCGCCACATTATCAACACAGCGTCCGCACAGCTCAGGGTGTTCACTATGACTCCCCACATCTTCACGGTGATGCCAGCAACGTACACATTTTGTGTGTTCCGATGCTTTCACTGTGAGAGCAATGCCTGATAGCTCTTCAATCTTAACCGCATCCGCTGGTTTATCAGAAATATCATGCAGATGAACAGCAGAAGTGATGAGTACAAAACGCAGCTCATCTTCAAGTTTACTCAAAATGGCTTTCATCTGCGCATCACAATAAAGATCAATCTCTGCATCTAACGACGAGCCGATAGTCTTATCAATACGCAACTTTTCCATTTCTTTACTACAGGCAACGCGTACTTTTAAGACCTGCTGCCAGTAGTCATCATCCATTTCATCCTGAATTTCCAGTGGGAAGGCATACCAGGTTTCAAAGAAAACGGACTCAGGATGCTCTCCTGGAATAAATGACCAGAGTTCTTCCGCAGTAAAGCTCAGAATAGGCGCAATCCAGCGTGTCATGGCTTCAATAATATGATGCAATGCAGTTTGTGCTGAGCGTCTGGCAACACTATCAGGCTGTGTGGTGTACTGGCGATCTTTAATGACATCCAGATAAAAAGCACCGAGGTCCATAGCACAGAAATTGTGGACTTTTTGATAGACGATATGAAAATCATATTGCTCATAAGCGGCAATAATTTCCTGTTGCAAATATTCTGCCTTAACTGTGATCCAGCGATCAAGCGGCAGCATTTGTTCCACAGACACACTGTTTTGAGCAGGCTCAAAACCATCCAGATTAGCCAGCATAAAACGTGCCGTATTACGAATACGACGATAAGTATCGGCGGTGCGCTTTAAAATTTCATCCGAAACCGTTATTTCACCGGTATAGTCTGTTGAGGACACCCAAAGTCTGAGAATGTCTGCACCCAGAGTTTTCATTATTTTTTGTGGTGCGATGACATTGCCCCTGGATTTGGACATTTTTTTACCCTGTGCATCCACGACAAAGCCATGAGTCAGCACTTCTTTATACGGTGCCACATCATTAACCGCTACTGAGGTCAGTAATGAGGACTGAAACCAGCCGCGATGCTGATCAGAGCCTTCAAGATACAAATCAGCGGGAAATTGCAGTTCTTCACGCTCATTGATCACGCAGGCATGAGAAACACCTGAATCAAACCAGACATCCAGTGTATCAACCACTTTAGTGTAATTTTTTGCATCATCACCAATAAGTTCCGAGGCATCTAATTCAAACCAGTCATCAATACCGTTTTGAGCCACTCGCAAAGCGACTTTTTCAATCAGACTGGAGGTATCGGGATGCAGTTCCTGCGTCTCATTATGGACAAACAGTGTAATGGGCACACCCCAGGTTCGTTGTCGGGAAATACACCAGTCGGGACGATTTTCCAGCATACCTTCAATACGAGCCTTACCCCAGTCGGGCAGCCAGACTGTTTTTCTTGCCGCTTCAGTAGCTAACTGACGCAAGCCGGCTTGATCCATGCTGATAAACCACTGTGGTGTCGCACGGAAAATAATCGGTGTTTTATGACGCCAGCAATGAGGATAACTATGCAGCAATTCTTCATGGTTGAGCAGTGCACCCTTTTCTTTTAAAACGTCTAACACCAGAGGGTTAGCCTTGAATACATACTGCCCTGCAAATAAAGGTGTACCGGAAACAAAACAGCCATTCGCACCCACAGGATTATCGACTTCCAGATCATATTTCATACCGACAATATAATCTTCCTGACCATGTCCGGGAGCTGTGTGTACAGCACCGGTACCCGAATCTGCAGTAACGTGATCACCCAGAATCACAGGCACCTGACGCTCATAAAATGGGTGTTGTAATTGCTGATGCTCTAATTGAGCTCCCTTACAACGACCCAGTATTTCAAAATTTTCTACGCCGTAACGTTGTAACGCACTTTCATAAAGATCTTCTGCTAATATCAACATCTCACTATCGGTTTTAACCAGTACATAGTCAAATTCAGCATGCAGAGCGACAGCCTGATTGGCAGGCAGTGTCCAGGGTGTTGTTGTCCAGATAACGGCATTAATAGCCTGATCACTGCTGTCTGCGGCAGCAAATTGTTCTAATACCGCTGACTTGTCCAGTACTTTAAAACGCACATCAATGGCTGGTGATTTTTTATCTTCATATTCGACTTCAGCTTCTGCCAGAGCAGAGCCGCAATCAGTACACCAGTGCACTGGCTTGGAACCTTTATGCAGATGTCCCTTATCAATAATTTTGCCCAGGGTGCGGATAATATTGGCTTCAAAATTAAAATCCATAGTGAGATAAGGATTGTCCCAATCACCCATCACACCCAGACGCTTAAAGTCTTCTTTTTGTCCGTCCACCTGTTTACGCGCATAATCGCGGCAGCCATTACGGAAGGTTTTGGCATCAACCTTAACACCGGCCTTGCCTAGTTTTTTCTCAACATTGAGTTCGATAGGCAGACCATGACAATCCCATCCGGGGATATAGGGTGCATCATAGCCGCCCAGAGTCTGAGACTTGATAATAATATCTTTTAATATTTTATTAACAGCATGGCCAATATGAATATTACCATTAGCATAAGGAGGGCCGTCATGAAGAATAAATTTGGGGCGTCCAGCCGCTTGTTCACGCAATTTTTTGTAAATACCACTTTCTTCCCATTGTGCCAGCATACCGGGTTCGCGCTGAGCCAGATTTGCCTTCATGGCGAATTTTGTTTTGGGTAAATTCAAGGTATCTTTATAGATATTTTGCTTGCTCACAAGGTTCTCACTTTAGGTCTAAATTTTTTGACTCAATTTTTGTCTAAGGGGCCTATTTGGAAAAATAAGCCTTTGCCTCAACCACATCTTTTAGTATTTGTTCTTTTAATATCTCAAAAGAATCAAACTTCATCTCATCTCTGATTTTATGTAAAAAATCCACATGTACCAGTTTGCCATACAGATCACCTTTAAAATCGAAAAGATGAACTTCCAACAAACCTTTTTGACCATCCACTGTTGGTCGATAACCGATATTGGCAATGCCATTGATTCCCTGACGACGATTGTCATTAGTTTCGTTTACGTCGGCATCAATAGTATCTTTACAAATACCCAAATCTCTGCCCCATAATCTGACAGCAAATACGCCTGACACTGCCGGAGTTTCACGATGCAGGGGCACATTAGCTGTGGGAAAACCAATGGTCCGTCCCCGTTTGGCACCATGCTGTACATGACCCGACATCCAATAAGGACGTTTTAACAATTGTCTGGTCAGCTCCATATCGCCGGCTTCTAAAGCTTGCCGGATAC
>WTAX01000499.1 GCA_013139395.1 Gammaproteobacteria bacterium
TTTAGTAAAAACCCCTAGTGGTGATAAAGAGCTTGAAATTCTCGCTGTGAAATACATTTAATCTTTACTGCTTATTAGCTGCGAAATAGAAAGATGAAACAGTACTTAAATCAAACCAGTGGCGAAAAAATACTGCTGACAATATGGATTGGAGCGCTGTGGACGGTTGGTTTTCTGGTTGTACCTACTTTATTCGGTACTCTGGAAGATAAACAATTAGCAGGTATGTTAGCGGGTAAGATGTTTACTGCTGTTAGTTATATTGGACTTTTTGCCGGCCTGATAATACTCCTTTCAGAAGCTAAAATATCAAGACAATTCAAAACCAATAAACGTATCTGGTTGTTAGCTTTAATGCTCCTGATTGTTTTCATTGGTGAATTTATCATTCAACCCCAGATGTCAGGTTTAAAACAGGCTGGCCTGCTGAGCAGTTCAGAAGTTTCACAGCAGTTTGATCAACTGCATCTTATCGCCACCGCTCTCTATATGTTAAATTGTTTGTTTGGTCTGATTTTAATTATCTATCAGCCGCAAAAGTAACTTATCCAGCACCGTAAATGACAAATATTGGCTAGAACTCGATAAAATTTGGTTGTTCACCCATTGATGTAGATGTACAGAAATGCGTATTTCTTAATAACCATAGGCTTTTTTGTAAATCTAATAATTATCTAAAGAGATGAAATGGGAGCTCTATTTAGGAAATATGATGATTGGATTTTTCTTATTCTGGCGATAAAAAATACCAATATGCCCTATGCTTTGTACATGTGTGCATTCCGTCTGACGAATAATTGAATCAATCATCGCTTTTTTGTCTTCTCTATCATCGGCATTAACCCGAACTTTAATGAGTTCATGATCATCCAAAGCATAATTAATCTCATTAATGACATTATCGGTTAAGCCGGCATTACCAATGAGTACAACCGGTTTCATAGAATGGGCCTGAGCACGAAGAAAGCGGATTTGTTTATTATTTAGTGACATATGTGACTCTATGAGGATAAAAACCGCAATTATACCGTGTACCAACCTCTGTTTCACGGTAAAATGCGTATTTCTATCAAATTATAATTAATAAACCTCTTGTGGTACGTTTAATTTTTTGGCTAAAGGCTTATAAATGGCACGTAGTAAAAGCAGTTCTGAATGGTTACAGGAACATTTTAAGGATCAATATGTCTTAAAGTCACAGAAGGAAGGTTATCGCTCACGAGCTGCTTATAAATTGCTGCAGATTCAGGAAAAAGATAAAATAATCAAACCCGGTATGAATGTGGTTGATTTGGGAGCTGCACCAGGGGGCTGGTCACAAGTTGCTCGTCAGTTTGTTGGTACTAAGGGTAAAATTATTGCTCTGGATATTTTGCCAATGGATCAGCTGGCTCAGGTTGAGTTTATTCAGGGTGACTTTCAAGAGGATTCTGTGCTGGAAGAATTGCTCAAGGTGGTAAATAATGAGCCGATAGATCTTGTAATATCTGATATGGCACCCAATGTAACAGGGGTGAAGGCAGTTGATCAGCCCAAAAGTATGTATTTGCTTGAATTAGCAATTGATTTAGCCGATCAGGTGTTAAAGCCGCAAGGCTCCTTATTAATGAAAGTGTTTCAGGGCGAAGGCTTTGAACAGTTACTAGCCGAGTTAAGGCAGCGTTATCAAAAAGTAATCACCCGTAAACCGGATGCTTCTCGATCTCGTTCTTCTGAGATCTATTTATTAGCAAAGGGATTTAAGGGATAATGTTAAAATTAATTAATAAATATGAAATAAAGCTGGAGTATTCGTTTTGAACGAAATGACAAAAAATATCTTACTTTGGGTGGTGATTGGCATCATCCTTATGTCTGTCTTTAGTAATTTTACCCCGACAACGGGGCCTAAAGAGATGAGCTACTCTGACTTTATTCAAAGTGTTGAGCGCGGCTCTATCAGTGAAGTTAAAATTGAAGGACGGGTTATTAGCGGTAATACACTCGAAGGCAAACATTTTACTACCTATAGTCCTGAGACTGATAATCGTGCTTTGATAGGCACTTTGTTAGAAAATACAGTGAAAATTGTTGGTGAGCCACCTAAGCAGCAAAGCTTGTTGGTACAACTGTTTATCTCTTCTTTTCCAATATTGTTAATCGTGGGTATCTGGGTTTATTTTATGCGTCAGATGCAAGGTGGTGCTGGCGGCCGTGGTGCAATGTCTTTTGGTAAAAGCAAGGCCAGATTATTGGGTGAAGATCAGGTTAAAGTGAATTTTTCTGATGTGGCCGGTTGTGATGAAGCCAAAGAAGAAGTCAGTGAAATCGTCGATTTCTTAAAAGAACCGGGTAAATTTACCAAGCTGGGTGGTAAGCTTCCGCGCGGTGTTTTATTGCTTGGTAGTCCGGGAACAGGTAAAACCTTATTAGCAAAAGCCATTGCGGGTGAAGCTAAAGTGCCCTTTTATACTATTTCAGGTTCTGACTTTGTTGAAATGTTTGTTGGTGTGGGTGCATCACGGGTACGTGATATGTTTGAACAGGCTAAGAAGCATGCACCTTGTATTATCTTTATTGATGAAATTGATGCCGTGGGTCGTCATCGTGGTGCCGGTCTTGGTGGTGGACATGATGAAAGAGAACAAACCTTAAACCAGTTATTGGTTGAAATGGATGGTTTTGAAGGTAATGAAGGCGTTATTGTCATTGCTGCAACTAACCGCCCTGATGTACTTGATCCTGCTTTACTGCGCCCTGGACGTTTTGACCGTCAGGTCGTTGTACCATTGCCTGATATCAGAGGTCGTGAGCTCATTCTTAAGGTTCATTTGCGTAAAGTGCCAATTGATGACAATGTACGGCCAAAATACATTGCTCGCGGTACACCCGGATTTTCTGGTGCTGACTTAGCCAATCTGGTTAACGAAGCGGCCTTATTTGCAGCCAAATATGATTCCCGTGTTGTCACCATGGAGCATCTGGAAAAAGCTAAAGATAAGATCATGATGGGTTCCGAGCGTAAATCCATGGTGATGAAAGATAAAGAAAAGAAAATGACGGCCTATCACGAATCAGGGCATGCCATTGTTGGTCTTCTTGTACCATCACATGATCCGGTTTATAAGGTGAGTATTATTCCTCGAGGTCGAGCATTGGGTGTCACGATGTTTTTACCTGAGGAAGATCGTTATAGTCTCAGTAAAGAACAATTAAATAGTCAGATTTCCAGCCTGTTTGGCGGCCGTATTGCCGAAGAGCTGATTTACGGCTCTGATATGGTGACCACTGGTGCGAGTAACGATATTGAGCGTGCTACTGAGCTGGCTCGTAATATGGTTACCAAATGGGGTTTGTCTGCTAAATTAGGACCTTTATCCTATTCGGAAGAAGAAGGCGAAATTTTTCTAGGCCGTTCTGTCACACAGCATAAAAACGTCTCAGACGAAACTGCCCATATTATTGATGAAGAAATTCGCAGTTTTATTGATACAAACTATGCACGTTCAGAACAGATACTGAAGGATAATATTGATAAATTACATGCTATGACCGATTCATTGATGAAGTATGAAACCATTGATCGTGATCAAATTGACGATATTATGGCAGGAAAAACACCTCGTGAACCCAAAGGCTGGTCTGATATTGATTCATCGGGGCCTGAAAATGGTTCTGGTGTGATCAGTGATGAAAAAACAGATTCAGAAGCTGAGCAAAAAAAGAGCTCAGGTGATGATTCTATTAGCGGCACAGCTGATCAGCACTAAGAACTACCGATAACTTCACTCTTTGTTCTAAAAGGAATATCGCTAATTAGCTTATCTCTTAATTAGCGATACCCTAAATCTAAATCTGTCAAACTATACCCTCTCTTTAAACTATGACAAATACCACCATTCAATGTGCCAGTCGAGAGCTAAAACTTGATTCACCTGTTGTCATGGGTATTTTAAATGTCACGCCCGATTCATTCTCTGACGGCGGCTTATTCAATCATGTAGAAACAGCACTTCGTCAGGCAGAAAAAATGCATGCTGATGGTGCTCTGATCATCGATATTGGCGGAGAATCAACCCGGCCCGGAGCAAAATCAGTTTCAGAGTCCAAAGAGCTGGATAGAGTGCTCCCCATTATTGAAAAAATACATCAGGAACTTGATGTAATAACATCAATCGATACCAGTAAAGCTGTTATTATGAAAGAAGCCGCCAATGCAGGGGTTGGGATGATTAATGATGTTATGGCCTTGCGTGCTGATGGTGCTCTTGAAGCTGCTCAGCAAACAGGTTTGCCGGTTTGCCTGATGCACATGAAGGGTGAGCCCCGAACCATGCAGTCTGAACCTCAATATGCTGATGTGGTTTACGAAGTAAAAGACTTTTTAACGCAGCGAATAGAACAATGTCTGGCTCAGGGTATAAAAAAAGAACAGATTATCATTGACCCGGGATTTGGCTTTGGTAAAACATTAGCGCATAATGTTACGTTGTTTAAGCAGCTTGGCGCGTTTAAAGAACTTGGCTTTCCGGTGCTGGTTGGGGCTTCGCGCAAAAGCATGATTGGACAAATTACCGGTAAAAGCATAGAAGAGCGTCTGGCTGGAAGCCTTGCTCTGGCAACTCTGGCCGCTATTAATGGTGCTGCTATTATTCGAGTTCATGATGTGGCAGAAACGGTGGATGCAATTAAAATAGCTAATGCGCTGACTTAATGTAATGACTAAATGACGATAACAATAATCTATGCGGGGGCGGAGTCAAATGGCAAAAAGTATATCATTAATAGTTAAAGCTCATACTTTAAGCCATTTGACTCCGACCCCTTCCTAGATGCTCTATTACTCAATACGTTTATGATTTTTTCTTTAATTTTGAATAACAACAAACTTTTTTTCAAGATTAATATATTTCTGTAAAACTTCGTTAATTTGCTCTGCTGTCACTGCTTTTATTCTATTAATATATTGCGCATCTTCTGACCAGTGGATATCAACCGATTCAGCCTGACCAATAATCTTTGCCTGAGTATGCATTGAATCTCGTTCAAAAATTTCAGTTGCTATCATTTGATTTTTTACTTTTTGTAAGGTCTTATCACTAATATGTTCTTTTTTAATCTGCTGAATTTCAGCAATGATTTCCTGTTCCAGTTGCTGTAGTGATATACCTTCTAATGGTGATGCTTCGATTATAAATAAACTTTGTTTACGACTCATTGGTGAATAGTTTACAAATACTTCATGAGCTATTTTTTTGTCTATAACCAGAGTGTTAGTCAGTCGTGAATGGTTGCCGCTTTCGAGCCATCCAGCCAGAACATCCAATGCATAAGCTTCCCAGGCAGGGAAAGTGGTTTTAATTGATGGCACTTTAAAGGCAAGAAAAACCATTCCTACTTTGGTGCTTTCAGGCATAATATATCGAGTAATTGAATGTTTTTCTTCATCTGCAATTAAAGAGTTATTTGCTTTTTGTTTTTTCTTTTTTATTGGAGAAAAGTATTTTTTCGCCAGTGAAATGACTTCAGCAGGTTTAACATTTCCAACAACAACGATCGTTGCATTATCCGGAGTATAACGATTCTTGTGCCATATCATTGCCTGTTTTAATGTCAGTCCTGGTAGATCTTCCGGTAGACCTATCACAGGAAATTGATAGCCATCATTTTTAAAAGCAAGACGATATAATGCATTATTAGCTTTAAGATAAGGATCTCGATTAATCCGCTCAAGTCGTTCTTGTTTTATAATCTTTTTTTCAATTTCAAACGCATTCTTATCCACATCCAGATATTTCATTCTTTCTGCTTCCAGTGCAAATGCCAGTGGCAGATATTTTTTTTTAAGCGTGTGATAATAAAAAGTATGATCTCTGGTCGTATAAGCATTTCCCAGACTGCCAATAGATCCCATCTGCTGATACACTTTATTTAATGAATGGTACCTATTGCTACGATACATGAGGTGTTCAAGCAGATGAGAAATACCTGTATGGCCTTTTTGCTCATTAGCTGAGCCCACTTTATACCAGATTTGAAAAATGGCGATAGGTGAGCGCTGATCAGGTTTTACCACAAGCTTTAAACCATTAGGTAAAATAAATTCTGTTATCTCATCAGCGCATAATGGCATAGATGAAATAAAGAACAAACTTAGCAGCA
>WTAX01000170.1 GCA_013139395.1 Gammaproteobacteria bacterium
GTAACTATTCAGCGTATTATTTACAAAAAGCCTGTGGTTGCTTATTTTTCTGACTTTGATTGTTTGAGCGCAGCGAGTTCTCAAAGTTAGAAAAATAAGTGACCATGGGCTTAACAAGCGTTATTTAGGAATACACACTGAATAGTTACTATTAATATAAAGTTCAGGCTGTTCTTTTTAATACATCATCCCGCACGACGTCATTGCTGCCTATTAAAAAATACGCATTGAGCGCATTTAATAGAGCACTCAATGAGGCACTCAGCACATCGCTATGATCTGCAACACCAGTATATGACTGCCCGTCAACTTCCAGACAAATAAAGCTTATTGCCCTTGCATCACTGCCTGAGCCCATCGCCTGCTCACTATAATCAACAATTGTAATCGCCAGATTAAAATATTGCTCCAGTGTTTGTACAAACGCATCCAGGGCCCCCACACCCTTTCCTATAAAGTGTTTTTCCTTTCCTGACTGGCTGATATTGACAGAAATCTGTTCCAGACGATCCTTTTGCCGGGTTATTTCATAGGAAGATAACTGCCAGTCAGTCTGACTATTCTGACTACTCACTAGATATCGTTGCTGGAAAAGTTCAACAATCTTATCAGCACTGACTTCCTCAGCCACTTTTTCTGCATAAGCCTGAACCTGCTGACTGAATTCAATTTGCAGCCATCTGGGAATTTGAATGCCCAATGCCTGTTCCAGAATATAAGCGACACCTCCCTTTCCTGACTGGCTGTTAATACGGATCACTTCTTCATAAGAACGTCCTAAATCAGCGGGATCAATGGGTAAATACGCCACCTCCCACTTATCCCCTTGCTGATAATTTTTCATACATTTATTAATGGCATCCTGATGACTACCCGAAAATGCAGTAAAAACCAAATCACCAATATAAGGATGACGCGGATGAATTGCGATTTGTATTAACTCACTCACCTTCTGGCTAATGCTCTGAATATTTGCTAAAGCCAATTGCGGATCAATACCCTGGCTATACAAATTCATTGCCATAGTAATAATATCCATATTACCGGTACGTTCACCATTGCCTAATAATGTCCCTTCTACTCTTTGTGCACCTGCTAAAAGTGCCATTTCAGCCGCCGCAATCGCACTGCCTCGATCATTATGAGTATGCACACTGATAATAACCCCGTCACGATGGGTAATATGTTTGCCAAACCACTCAATTTGATCGGCATAAATATTCGGCATCGACATTTCTACTGTTGAAGGTAAATTCAGAATCACCGGATTTTCAACGCTGGGCTGCCACACATCATTCACTGCATTGCAGATCTCTACCGCATAGTCTAATTCTGTGCCCGTAAAACTTTCCGGTGAATATTGAAAGCGCCATTGAGTCTCAGGTTGTACTTGAGCACAGTGTTTTATCACTTTGGCCGCATCCACAGCAATCCTGGTAATTCCCGCCTTGTCTAATTTAAACACTTGCTCGCGCTGCACTTTAGACGTCGAGTTGTACAGATGAACCAGGGCTTTTCCGGCTCCTTTGAGCGCCTGAAAAGAGCGTTTAATAAATGCTTCTCTGGCCGGAGTTAAAATAGCAATGGTGACATCATCAGGAATATGATTGCCATTAATCAACTCACGAACAAAATCGTAATCAGACTGTGATGCTGATGGAAAGCCCACTTCAATTTCTTTAAAGCCAACCTCAAGCAATAATTTAAACAGAGTCATTTTCTGCTCAACAGATAAGGGCTGAACAAGCGCCTGATTACCATCACGCAAATCGACACTACACCACTGCGGTGCCTGATGAAGTACATTATCCGGCCATTGGCGCTGTACTAAATTGACCGGCTTAAATGCCTGATATTTTTGATGGTTAAAAGAGGTCTGAGAGGTGTTCATTTGCTAATCGTCCTATTCTTTACAGCGCTTATTTATTGACTATTAGTATAGATAAAAAGCATTAGAATTAGATTGTTTTTTTTACAAAAAAAGCCGCCCAAAAGAAATATTAATTTAATTATATTTATTTAATTGGCATATTATGCTAATTTATTTAAAATAATAAAAATAATAGAGCAGCCTTCATGAAATTAAATAAAATGGATCAGCGTATTCTTGGCGAAATACAAAACAATGCCCGCATCAGCAATCTTGAGCTGGCTGAGATAGTAGGCTTATCGCCATCCCCCTGCCTGAGAAGAGTCAAACAATTAGAAGCGGCAGGCTTTATTGACAGCTATGTGGCACGACTCAATGAGCAAAAGCTCAATCTAAAACTCATCGCTTTAATACAAATCAGTATGGACAGGCATACACCAGAGCGCTTTGAAAATTTTGAAGCCATAGTCAAAGATTATGAAGAAGTATTAGAATGTTATTTAATCACTGGACAAAATGCTGACTATTTATTGAAAGTCATTGTTCCGGATATGGAATATTATCAGGATTTTCTATTAGGGCGTTTAACCCGAATTGAAGGGGTAACAGGGGTACAATCCAGCTTTATCATGCGTAAAGTCGTTGATAAAACGGCGTTGCCTTTAGGGCATCTTTGAGTGACTGCAGTTTATATCGTCACTCAAGTTGCTTTGCTTAATACGTCTTTATCACTATTTCTTCAATGAGTTAAAAGCAGCCGTGAAACCACTTAGAGAAACAGGAATTTCAATGATCTTTTTCTGAGCAGCGGCAAATTTAATACTGCCTTTAGTACCGGCTTTCATGCCCTTAATAATACTCGCATTCAGTGGTACAACTGCGACACAACCATTTTTGACACACACACCAAAGGGGGCTCTAATTGCTTCAGCAGTACCACCTTTAAACTCAATACCCGGCGGTAATAAAACACCTAATGGTAAAGTAATCAACGCTTGAGGCTCAGACTTTCCAGGTGGGTAGCCAATGGCTATCTGCATAACCACTTTATCTTTATCGTTAGTCACATTTTGAAAAATATTACAGATTTCCTGTTGTGATTTAGGTAGTTTTTCACAAATCACAGTCCAGTCTTTAAATTTCTTACCTTGTTCAGGCTTTGCCTGGGCATTACTAACCAGTACAAAGCTGAATAATATAACAGATATCAGCATAGTACGTAAAATTGAAACCGATGACATTAAACTCTCCTCATTGTGCAAGATGGCCAATCAGTGACCATAAATTCCATTATAAATAGTTAATCGAATGTAAAAGATTCTAACACATAGAATAAAATTTACACCCTTAAATCCAGGTCCATCTGTACCATCTGATTATCTTGCTGGTCATCAAAAGATGAAATTCCCACTCCGAGTAAGCGCACTTTACGTTTACCCGCCTCGGTATTTAATAGTAAATTTTTACTGACAGAATAAATCTGCTCATAATCATTAATAATTTGCCGAAAGGTTTTACTGCGAGTAATTTGCTGGAAATTATCATATTTCACCTTCAGTATAATTGTTTTCCCATGTAAATCTTTTTTAGCGCAATCATCTGCTATTTTTTTTGATAAGCCCGATATGTGTGTTAATAATTCGTCAAGATCATCTATATCGGTAGAAAACGTAGTCTCATTGCTCATGGTTTTTCTAAGCCCATTTGATATTGTGACTTCCCTATTATCAATACCACGAGAGACATCATAAAAATAGGAGCCGGAACTACCAAAGTTCTGAGTCAAAAATTGCAGTGATTTTGTTTTTAAGTCTGCCCCCTTATAAATACCCATTTGTTTCATTTTCTCTTCGGTGACTTTACCAATACCGTAAAATTTACCAATAGGCAGTTCAGCGATAAAGGCTTCTCCTTGTTCAGGTAATATGACTTTTATGCCATTGGGTTTATTAATATCTGATGCTATTTTTGCTAAAAATTTATTATAGGAAACTCCTGCTGATGCTGTCAGGCCTGTGCATTCAAAGATCTTGTTTCTAATCTCCTGAGCTATGATAGTAGCTGATCCTTGCGCAACTTTATTCTGAGTAACATCTAAATAGGCTTCATCCAGTGATAAAGGTTCGATTAAATCACTGTATTGATAAAAAATCTGGCGAATTTGTTGTGATACTTTTTTATACGCTTCAAAGCGAGGTTTAACAAAAATTGTTTGTGGACATTTTCGATAAGCCTGAGAACAAGGCATTGCTGAGTGGATTCCATATTGACGAGCTTCATAACTAGCAGCTGCGACTACGCCACGACTATCAGGGCGACCACCGACAACAACTGGATAACCATATAGTGATGGATTATCCCTTTGCTCTACGGAAGCAAAAAAAGCATCCATATCGATGTGTATTATTTTTCTCATTGAAGCTATTACAATTATTTCTTATTCATTAATAGAATTATAAGTGAGATTAGCGATATATCATAAAACCATCACTAAACTTAACATCTATCAGTCGAGTATTAATGTGATCGACACTACTATAAGGAGAGCCTGCTTTTAGTATATCTAAAAACAAAGCTAACTCTTTCTCATCTTTAAGTGTCACACAAGCTTCTACCTCGCCATTTGACAAGTTCATAACATAGCCGGAAAATCCAGCCTCTGAAGCCATTTCCTGGACATAGGAACGGTAATAAACACCTTGTACTTTGCCACTTATAAGACACTGGTAAGTCATACCCAAAACATCCCCATTTCATTAACAACACGGTAACAATGTAACATTAAGGCAAGCTATTTTAGTTCGTTTTGACCAGAGTAATGAACTGCCAGCCATAGGGTTTCAACATTTGGCGCTGTCCATTTTACTCTATGTTTTTTATGTGCTGGAATAGTAATATAATCACCTTTTTTCATGGTGATATCGGAGCCGTCAGCAAATGATAAAATTGCTTCACCGGTTAAAATCATAACCCACTCATTTTGTTCTTGATCATACCAGCCTGACTCTGGAGAATGATGACCTTTTGATATTATACGTTCAATTTTAACCTTATCACTATTAACAATTTGTTCAAATATTTCACACTCAATATTGTCTGGAATGTCGTTGAAGATATTTTTCATGACAGTTCAGACATACAGGTGCAAATGATTTTTCGACTTTGTCTTGGGCCATCAAATTCACAAAAAAAGATATTTTGCCAGGTAGATAATCCCAGTTCACCATTAATTACAGGGATAGTTTCAGAGGGTCCTACCAGGCCTGCTTTTAAATGAGAATCACCATTGCCATCTTGTTGATCATGTAACCAAACGCCTTTGGGAATCATTTTTCTTAACAAATTGACCACATCAGTTTGCACACTTTCATCCCAGTTTTCCTGAATCATAATGGCCGCAGTAGCACCTTGAGCATAAACACTGACAACACCATGAACAATTTGTTTATCACTCACGACCTGTTTGACCTGTTCTGTGATATCGATAAGTTCTTCACGGCGACTACTTTGAATTTCAATTATTTTCATCACTACTCAGTTTTATTGTATTTGCATGTTTACATGACTTTTTATCAAACTATTTTGCCATTGAGGATTTGCCTGACCATCGGCGATCTTAATATATTTCCCCACTTCATTTTCATACCAGCCATGATGATTTTGTAATGGCTCTACCTCAAAACCCCACCAACTTCCATTGGCATCCTGTGCTAGGAGCTTGTCCGAGAATAGATAACCTACTGCGGAAAATCCATTTCACCCAGATCGGTAGTTTACTATTTTTAGATTGATTCATTTCTTTAAATTATCATTTAGGGGCGAGGAAATAAAGATTTATCTCATCTGACCTGTTTTTTTCCTAGCCCCTAAAACAAAGAGCCCCTAAAACAAAGAATTTGGATAATAGTCCACACAGATTAATGATTGATGGAAATAAAATGACATTAATAGTGGATTATTTATCTATGGAGAAACTAAAATAATCAATACTATTCATTGAATACATGAAAATTAACAGGATCAAATAAATGACTGCTTCTAAAACTCTTCGCTATAGCCAGATAATATTATTAGCGACTATATTATCCTTAATCATTACAAACTGCCGGGCTGAAGAGAAAAATGTTAACCCGGGTATTAATAATTATTATTATGATGCTAAATTTGAAAAATGGCTGGAAACATTTGAAAGCCCGGGCAGAGAAGTTTACGACAAAAAAGAAGCGATATTACATGAAGTACAGATTAAACCAGGCATGCGTATTGCTGATATTGGTGCAGGTACAGGTTTGTACAGCATCGCCTTTGCACAACAGACTGGTGAAAAAGGTCTAGTATATGCTGTTGATATATCACATAATTTTGTAAAAAACATTGAACTTCGAGCGAAAAATCAGGGCTTAAAGAACATAAAAGGGATCATTAACAATCAAAAAGAAATCGGACTGGCTCAAAACTCTATTGATCTGGCTTTTATTTGTGATACCTATCATCATTTTGAATATCCACTGACAACACTACAATCTGTTTATCAAGCATTAAGTTCAGGCGGCAAACTCATTATCATCGATTTTAAGCGTGATCCTCATATCAGCACCTCATGGGTTATGGGGCATGTAAGAGCCAATAAAGAGAAAGTTATTAAAGAGGTTGAATCAATTGGTTTCAAATTGACAGACGATAAAAATATTCTTGAACGCAATTTTTTTCTAAGCTTTATCAAATAACTAAACAAAAACCATTTGACTAAAAATATTTAGAAAAATGGCTTTAACTTTTACAAACCCCTTTTCAGCATCTGCATTAATCACTTCCAATAAATTATCAAGGTTGTCGTATTATTACTATTTAATCATATTTGACATTATTGAATTTGTATCCATATAATAAAAAGACGTTGTTATTTAGATTAGGAGTTATTTAGATTAGGACTAATAATGACTAAAATAATAAGTAAGAAAAAATAAAAACAATGTAACTAATCACTAATATAAATTACCCGACCCTGAAAAAAAACATTTCTTCCTGTTCGGTATGTTTATTTGTCAAATACTTTGACATCATTACATCGCTTCTTGATATATTAAAACATTACGTTCTATCTATACTGTTCATAAAAAATAGCGATGACTACTGACTATTTTTTATTCATGGCAGGAAAGCTTTGTATGGGACATTTTTACAATAGCAGTGAACTCCATAATATGACTTAAAACAATACTATCGTTCTGCATCACTGACTTTTAAAGTTCCATAATAATTTACTGTTAAAATCAAGATGTATTGAGAAACCAGGAATTTAACCCCTTTTATGTAATGAGGTAACCAGGCTATGACTGCCACAACCATAATGAGTACCAATGTTGTTACATTGAAGCCAGATGATACCATAGCTGACGCTTTACAGCTCATGTGTAAGCATACAGTACACAATTTACCCGTACTGGATAATGATGGTACATTTCTAGGATTATTCAGTTTACGCCGTTTATCACGAGAGCTGCTTCCTAAAGCAGCAAAACTCGATGAAAGCAGTCTGCTCATGCACATCAATTTTATGCCTGACGATACTGATGAATTATTAAAACGCTTGACTAAATTAGGCCACAAACCCGTATCAAGTTTACTGGAAAAAGCGGGGAAACTACGCTTATGTCATCCTGATACAACGTTACCAGAACTATTGCAATTACTCTTTGAAAGCCCGACTAGTTTGCCGGTTGTTGTGGTGGAAGGCAAAAAGAAAAAACTGGCCGGTATGGTATCAAACTGGGATGTACTGACTAAACTAACCGTTAATCTTCTGGGCGATAAAGATACCAGGCCGTGTACTAATGCTGAAACAAATACTCCATCTTGAAACCTGTTTTGAAATTATAACGCAATTAAGGAATATAAAATGGATTCCCATGCATCAGCTATAATATTCGGCTGGGACCCATTATGGGTATCCAGTATCGTTTTCGTCATCACTTATGCGGTGATTGTTACCGAAAAAATCAATCGCTCCATTGTCGCCCTGTTAGGTGCTGGTTTGATGATCACTCTGGGAGTACTTAATCAGCAGACCGCAATTAACGGCATCGATTTTAATACACTGGGTTTGTTGACTGGAATGATGGTCATTGTTGCTATTTCTCGGCGTAGCGGCGTATTTCAGTATGTTGCGGTGTGGTCGGCCAAGAAAGTAAAGGCTAGTCCATGGGGTATTTTATTCATGTTGTCACTCGTGACAGCCGTATTTTCAGCATTGCTGGATAATGTCACCACCGTCTTGCTGATTGCACCGGTTACCTTATTGATTACCGGTGAATTGAAGATTCACCCTTACCCTTTTCTCTTTGCCGAAATTTTTGCCTCAAATATTGGCGGCACAGCAACATTAATCGGCGATCCACCCAATATTATGATTGGCTCTGCCGTCAATTTAACATTCAATGATTTCTTAATAAATACGGCTCCAATTACACTCATTATTTTTCCCATAACACTCTTTGTTATCTATCTAATCTGGGGGCGTCATATGCATGCCACCGATGAGGCTCGGGAGCGTATTATGCAGTTTAAGGAAAGACAGGCAATCACCGATGTTCCGTTACTCAAGAAATCGTTATTTGTCATTTCGCTGGTTGTTATCGGTTTTCTTTTCGCCCATCCACTGCATCTTGAACCTGCGACTATTTCTATGATGGGAGCTGCTTTACTTTTGTTGCTGACAAGTATCAACACAGGAGCTAAAGAGCAAAGTGAAAATGTTCATAAAAGTTTTGCTGAAGTTGAATGGGTCACCATTTTCTTTTTTGTCGGCTTATTCATTCTCGTCCATGGTATAGAACATGCGGGCCTTCTGGACATATTTGCAAATCAGGTACTCTCATTAACTGGAGGAGATCTTACCCTGACTGCTATGGCGATCATATGGGTATCGGCTGTATTTTCTGCAATTGTCGATAATATTCCCTTTGTTGCCACCATGATCCCTATAATCGAGTCAATGGCACCGACATTTGGCGGTGCGGATCAATTAATGCCTTTATGGTGGTCATTGTCACTCGGTGCCTGCCTTGGAGGAAATGGCTCACTGGTGGGAGCCAGTGCTAACCTCATCGTTGCCGGCTTTGCTGAACGTGCAGGCTACCGCATTCATTTTATCCAATTTATGCTCATCGCATTTCCGCTAATGCTGTTAAGTATTGTAATAGCCAGTATATATGTATACATAAGGTATCTCTAATATGTCAATGGATATACAAAACGTGTTAATTCCAACCATCATTATCCACCCTGGAATGTATGTACGTGATTTATTTAAAGAATGTGGTAAATTGCATATACATGCTCTGCCTTACTGTGATGAAAAAGGCAACCTTAGCGGTACTCTGACTCTGAAAAACATTATGAAATTCTCCTGCCTGCCAGAACACATGGTAGAACTGGCTAACTTGTTAGGAAATCAGATGTCCTGTGTTGAAAATGCCGAGGAGAAGGCTCGTGAAATTATCTGTAATCCGGTTGAGCCATATGTACGGGAACTGGGTGAAACCATATCTTCAAAGGAGCCTTTAATCAAGGCACTGGCATTGATGGAAAAAAATAAAACCAGTTATATTTTTGTTGTCGATAATAATGACTATAAAGGCCAGGTTACCATTCAGGGTATTGCACAGGTAATGTCTACCTTTGATGATTCCTGTGCAATTCCAGATAAACCTTAGATTTCCAACAAGGTAAAAATACACCACAATCATCAATTTTTGTCTTTTCTTAAATTTATCTATGAAATCGATAATAGGCGAAATCAAAGAATCAGGCTCCCCTTTTAACCCATTTTTAGTTCGCTTGAAAAAATAAGTGACCACAGACTTTTTGTAAATAACACGCTGAATAGTTACAAAATATGTTAATATAAACAGTTCAAGTCAACAACTTATGTGTCGTAAAAAACTCCGAAGTAAACACTCAAGATATGAGCAAAATTATTATCATTTATTCAACTACTGATGGACATACCAGAGAAATCTGTTCGTATCTTATGCAAGTGGTTGAGGAGCTTGGCAATCAGGTAACATTGGTTTCTATCAATGATAAAAAAGAAATTGACTTAAATTCATTTGATAAAATAGTTATTGGAGCTAGTATTCGTTATGGAAAACACAGTAAAAAAGTTTACGAACTTATAAAAAACAACTCACCTATTTTAGAAAAGAAATCTAGTGCATTTTTCACTGTCAATGTTGTAGCACGTAAGCCAGAGAAAAACCAACCTGAAACAAATCCTTATTTAAAAAAATTTCTAAAGCAAATATCCTGGAAACCAAAAAGATTGGCAGTTTTTGCAGGAAAAATAGATTATCAAAAATATAAGTTTTGGGACCGCTCCATGATCAGACTAATAATGTGGATGACTAAAGGTCCCACGGATCCAAAGGCAAATATCGAGTTCACAAATTGGAATCAAGTAAAAGAATTCGGACAAACAATTAGTAAAATGTAGGATCAAATAAAATAAAACCACATAACAAATTGCTGTACTCTGAAAAATTTTCGGTACTGTCAACTTAATTCCCTTTCACCTAAGAAATCCTCTACTCCATAAATTTCAGGCACAGGAAATCTCAGTCAATTCATTCAACGCACACTCACGAAAAGCTCTATAATTTTTTGCTCTAATTAAATGACGACCTGGATTAAATAAATTATTAACTTGTGAATGTATAAATAAAATAAATTTGTTTTTTTGGAATTTAAGTATCTAAAAGTAGCAGTAATAAGAAGTAAATTAGATAAAAATCAGAAGTCGTAAGTAACTCCTAAGAGTAAATAATACTCATTAGTAAACACAAATGACTTTTAGGACAATTGGAGTCAATCCGATGATATCTCTTTTCAGCAAAAATCATTAAATTTTTAATTTCTTATTTTGATTTCGAATGATGTTCCCTTTTGAGAACACAACTAAAAGAATTCACGGATATTTATTTTTAATGTTCAGGTAATATTGGCATTTATTAACGGTTGGAGAAGGGGCGACTATAAAAGGTCATTAATGTAGGCTTTGGGTAATGTC
>WTAX01000471.1 GCA_013139395.1 Gammaproteobacteria bacterium
CCGATGAGGTACTTCAGGCTTATGATATGCAGAGCCTGACGTTTGGTAAAGACTATATTATTCCCAAACCATTTGATCCCAGACTCATATCTACTATACCGTCAGCTGTTGCTCAGGCTGCAATTGACAGCGGTGTTGCCAGAACGCCTTACCGGCCTTATAAATATTAATTGAGTTAACTGTCTAATAAAACTTCAAGTTGTTTAATTGAAGCTTTTTGCATGGGCTTCCAATTGGCCGGGTTTACAGGTACGGTTCTTCTTTGATTTTCTGCTAAGGTGATTAATTTAACCTGGTAATCACCGGCATAAAACTGATAAGCGGGGACCAATTGGTAGTTGTGTTTGCTGGAGAATAGCTTCCAATCCTGTAATTGATAGGGAATATCTTGCTCCATCAGGAACATAGCTACTTCTTCAGGAGAGTCTGCCATCACAAAAATATCAATGCTGCTTTGCTCATGAGCATGACCCAGAAGTACAGAGCCAATTAATTTTGGTTTGAAGTGACTGAAGAGCTTCATAGCATTTAAAGCGGTTTGTCTTAACTCTTTTAATACCTGTTTATGGGACGAGTCATGATAGAGGCTTTGATGAGTTTTGATTTGTTCCAGAATTTCTTCATTATCAGGCAATGCATGTTCATTAGAGATGCCAAAGCGATGTGCTGCTTTTTTACGGGCGTATTGAACGTTATCAATACCTTCCTCGTTAATCAGGCGTGCAGCTTCAACAGCAATCTGTTGGCGCAGCTTATAGGATTGTTTTTGTGAGTTTTTTGACAATTTTTTTATTAAATGAAAAAGTGATAATCCTGGAATAATCAGTAGATGCCAACTTATTTTTCCAGGATAGTGATTAAAATAATTCTTCAGTCACGGCTTCAGTGTTTGAGCCGGAAGAAGTTTGTGAGCCTGACTCGATACCGGTACGCTCTGGCTCAGTGCCTTCAATAAAAAATTCATATTGTGTTTTTTTCGAACTGCCTGATGCCAGTAGTCCTGTTTCAGAATCTATTTTTACGGTGACAATATTTTCAGGTTCTACTAAAGGCTGCTCTGGTGTGTCTTTTAAAGCAACTTCCATAAATTTCATCCACATGGGTAATGCTGCGGTTCCTCCAAACTCTAGCCGCCCCAGTGATCGTGGTGTATCAAAGCCTACCCAGGCCGTGGCCATAACCTGGCGGTTAAATCCTGAAAACCAGGCATCAAGCTGATCATTGGTTGTACCTGTTTTTCCTGCCAGATCCTTTCTCCCCAGTTTGAGTGCTTTTCTACCGGTGCCGTGTGTGATCACATCACGCATAATAGTGGTCATTAAAAAAACATTGTCTTCTTCTACAACACGAGGTGCATGCAGACTTTCATCTTCGGGGCATTTTTCAGCAGGATAGTCTTTGCTGCAAACGCTGGTATGTTGTTGTGCAAAAATAATAGTGTGATGCGGATCTTCAATGCGTTCAATAAACCATGGTTTTATGTCATAACCACCATTGGCTAATATGGCATAGCCTCGTGCTATCTGCATGGGAGTGAGGGTTGCGCTGCCAAGTGCCAGTGAAAGGTTCTTAGGTAGTTCACTTGCCATAAAACCGAATCGCTGAACATAATCGATGGCGTAATTGATGCCGATATCTCGCAGTATACGAATAGAAACCAGATTTCTCGATTTTATTAAGCCTTTACGTAGCCGTGTAGGGCCAAAAAATTTGCCGCTATAGTTATCCGGTCGCCAAAAGCCTTCAAGATAACTGTCTTTAAAAACCACAGGAGCATCATTGATTAATGTTGCTGTGGTATAGCCCTTGTTTAAAGCGGCTGAATAAATAAAGGGTTTGAAATTAGAACCGGGTTGACGTTTAGCCTGAATGACGCGATTAAACTTACTATGGTAATAATCATAGCCGCCAGTCAATGCATTTATGGCACCGTTTTGAGGGTTCAGTGAGACTAAAGCGGCAGAAGCTTCAGGCAGTTGAGCCAGTGCATATTCTGTATTTTTGAGTTGTTCAACAAAAATAACATCACCAATCTTGAAAACATCTTCAATTTTTTTTGGCTTCTTACCCATACGGCGGTCATTGATGTATTTTTTTGCCCATTTAATATGCTTCCAGCTTAAAGAAGCCGTACTGCCGTCTTTAAGTAAAATTTGAGCGTATTGTGTATTTTCTTGTTTCTTTTTATTTTTTTTGTCATTTTTCTTAGCGTCCGCCTCTGGAGGTAACTCTATGATCGAAGTGACCAGTGCCGGTCTTAGATGACCCACTGGTCTGAAGCTGTTTAATAAATCTAATTGCTCCAAAATGGGTGTGTTAGCGATTAAGTCGTGATGACCTAAGACACCTTTATAGCCATGTCGGTGTTCATAGCTCATTAATGCTGATCGAAGTGCTTGATTAGCTGCTGTCTGCATTTCACCAGAAATGGATGTGTAGACATTGAAACCTTTAGTATAGGCCTCATCACCATATTGTTTGACCATTTGAGCACGCACCATCTCTGCAATATAAGGGGCTTCTACCTCAATGTCAGGTGTGTGAATTTCTGCGTTATCGACAGTTTTAATCGCTGAGTTATATTGCTCTTGAGAAATATAATCTAATTTAAACATACGAGATAGAACATAATCTCTGCGTTCAGTTGCTCGTTTAGGGTTGGTGACGGGGTTATATCTAGATGGTGCTTTGGGCAAACCTGCTATCATCGCATACTGCTCAAGTGATAAATCGCTTAACGTTTTGCCATAATAAACTTTAGCTGCTGCAGCAATACCATATGAACGATGTCCCAGATAAATTTTATTCATATAGAGTGCCATGATCTCTTGTTTTGACAGCTCTTTTTCAATCTTTAATGATAAAAAGATTTCATTGATTTTGCGCATATAAGTTTTCTTTCTGGTGAGAAAGAAATTTCGGGCAACCTGCATGGTGATAGTACTGCCGCCTTGTCCCTTAGTGCCGGTTTTAATTAAATGGACAACTGCTCTGAGGATCCCTTTGTAATCAACTCCTGGATGATGAAAGAAGTTATCATCCTCAGCAGAAATAACTGCCTGAATTAATGTCTCAGGAATCTCATCATATAAGACGGGTTCACGTTTCTTTTCGCCGAAGACAGCCAATAATTTATTATCAGCTGAATAAACTCGTAACGGAACTTGTAGTTGTACATCTTTTAATACATCTATTTTGGGTAATTTAGGCTCAAGATAGAAATGAACAGATGTGATCGTGATCACAGAAATCACTGCAATTGTGAGAAAAAGTGTGAGGAGAGTCAGAAAAAGTTGGTATAAGCGGCGCATAATTGCTCAGGTTGATGTTAATATAACTTTAAATAGTTCGTGTAATATACTTAATTATAGAGTTTTTTTTGTGATATCACACTCGTTTTTAGAAAAATATTTGCTTGCTCTCTTGATTATGTAATTTAATGTACTATGATATGAATGTCTGCTAACTATATGAAGATGAAGAAAAACCTGTTTTTGTGTTATGTTTTATCAACTCTAATCGTCATATTTTCAGCAAAAAAAGTTTTAAATAATTAATAAAAAAAGAAAAAAGACTCTCGTTTTTTTAATTTATAAGCAGGTTCTTCCCTGGTTTAGAAAATAAATAACGTAACACTTTTGTTTATTGAATTAGTGGTCTATGTTTGAGAGACTCAGTTAATAATAATTAAATAAACTATTATTTTTTAATTGAAGCTTGCAAATTTAATCTAATACATTATGATTGTTATGTAAGTTGTTGAAATTTTATGCTGAGTTGGTTTTTTTTCATTGCTCAGTGAGTGTTTAAAACTGTTTAAAACAAAGTTTGATGATATTTTTTTGAATAGTAAGTACATAGACTGATAAAGATTAGTTATTGTATGGGAATAAAAGTTTGTTCTCATGCTTTTCAATAAGTTAAGTATTACCATTATTGAATGGCTTTTTAATAGTAATATTCTAAGAATAAAGGATTTAGTTTTGGCTTTTGCACAATTATTCGGAAATAAGGCACAAAATATGCTGGGTGTTGATATTAGTTCATCCGCTGTCAAGTTGCTGGAATTATCCAAAAGTGGCAACAAGTACAGGGTTGAAGCGTATACCGTTGAACCTCTGCCGCCTAACTCTGTTGCTGAGAAAAACATAGCTGATGTTGATGCCGTTGGTGAGGCGATAAAAAGAGCAGTTAAACGTTCGGGTACACGCCAGAGAAATGCGGCATTAGCAGTTGCTGGTTCATCAGTAATTACCAAAATTGTTCAAATGCCGGCTGATTTATCTGAAGATGAGCTGGAAAGTCAGATCATGGTTGAAGCTGATCAGTATATTCCTTATTCACTTGATGAAGTCAATCTGGATTTTGAAGTTCAGGGGCCAAGTGAAACATCTCCGGAACATATGGATGTGCTATTAGCGGCTTCACGTAGTGAAAATGTTGATGTTCGAGTTGCCGCTGCTGACCTGGGTGGTTTAACTTCTAAGATCATCGATGTTGAAGCCTATGCCATGGAAAATACATTTTCACTGATTGCACCTCAATTACCTAATGGTGCTGAGGGTATGACAGTCGCTGTTTTTGATGTTGGCGCAACAATGACGACCCTAAGTGTTTTACATGATTTGAAAACTATCTATACACGGGAAGCTGTTTTTGGCGGCAAACAATTAACTGAAGAAATTCAGCGTCGCTATGGTTTATCTTATGAAGAAGCCGGTATGGCAAAAAAACAGGGTGGTTTACCTGATACTTATACACCGGAAGTTCTGGACCCTTTCAAAGAAGCAATGACTCAGCAAATTAGCCGGTCATTACAATTTTTCTTCTCTTCCAGTCAGTTTAGTTCAGTGGATCATATTGTTTTAGCTGGTGGTAGTGCATCTATCCCGGATATTGATCAAATGATTGAAGAGCGACTGAGTATTAGTACCTCTATCGCAAACCCTTTTGCAAATATGACTTTATCGTCCAAAATCAAGGCTCAGGTACTTAGTAATGATGCTCCGGCATTAATGATTGCCTGTGGACTTGCGTTAAGGAGTTTTGATTAATGGCCAGAATTAACTTATTAAATTGGCGTGAAGAAAAACGCAAACAGATAGAACAGCAGTTCTATACCATGTTGGCAGGTGCTGCGATTATAGGTGCAGGCGTTGTTTTTGCTGTACAGCTGCAGCTTGGGGCCATGATTGATTACCAAAGTTCACGTAATAATTATTTAAAAACTGAAATTAAGAAAGTTGAAAAGGCCATTGCTGAAATCAGGGCTTTGGAGAAGAAAAAAGCTGACTTATTAGCTCGAATGAATGTTATTCAGGAATTACAGGGTAATCGTTCAGATAGTGTTCATATGCTTGATGAACTGGTGAAAGTATTACCTGAAGGTGTTCATCTAACCAAATTTAGCCAGAAGAAAAAATCTCTTACCTTTAACGGTGTGGCTCAATCCAACGCAAGAGTTTCTGCTTATATGCGCAATATTGAACGTGCAGAGTGGTTAAAAAGCCCGAACTTGAAAGTGATTCAGAGTAAGAAAAAAGGTGGTTCAGATGGCTATAGCCAGTTTACTCTTACGTCTCAACAAGCTTCTCCCAGTGATAAAAAGAAAAAAGACAAGAAAGGGTAAGCACTATGAATTTGAATGAATTAGATTTTGAAAATATTGGTAGCTGGCCCATTGGGGCAAGACTAGTTGCTGTCTTTCTTGTTTTTGCAGCGGTTTTAGGTGGTGGTTTTTACTATTTTACCCAGGATAAAATTGCCGAGCTGGAAAAAGTTGAAGCTAAGGAGCAACCTCTTAAAAAAGAGTTTAAACAGAAGCAGGGAAAGGCGGCCAATCTTGAGGCGTATAAATTGCAGATGGTTGAAATGGAGAAGCGCTTTGGCTCCATGTTAAGACAGCTTCCGCAAAAAACCGAAGTTGCTGATTTATTAGTAGAAATTTCACAAACCGGTTTAAGTAATAACCTGGAATTTAGCTTGTTTAAACCATCAGGTGAAATTCGTAAAGAATTTTATGCTGAATTACCGGTTAATATTAAAGTAACGGGTACTTATCATGACTTCGGTGGTTTTGCGACGGGTATCGCTGCATTACCTCGAATTGTAACCATTCATGAAGTGGCGATGTTACCAGGAAAACAAGCAAAGAAAAAAGATGTGCTTGATGTCGATGAAGATAAAAAATTATCGATTACTCTAATTGCTAAAACTTATCGTTATCTTGATCAAGATGAAATTTCGACAAGCAAAAAGAAGAAAAAAGGTCGTAGACGCAAAAAATAAAAGCAGTTAGTAGTTTATAAAATGTTAATGAATTATCTTTTTCTGTATAACTTATAATTTCTAAATTAAGGTACACAGGAAAGTTTGGGCGGAATAATAGAGATTTATTTAGATGAAAAGAATAATACTGATAATTGCTTCATTGTTGATACTGTCTGGATGTGTAAGCAATGAAATGGGTGACTTACGGGCCTATGTTCAAAAAACCAAGGCGACCTATAAAGGAAAGGTCGATCCTTTACCAGAATTTAAACAAAGTCCTCCATATACCTATGCTGCAATGGATATAAGAGATCCATTTAAACCCGTGGTGGATATTGAAGTGTTTAGCGGTCCTTATCGTGGTCCGCGTCCAGATGAAAATCGCCCGAGAGAACCACTTGAAGAGTTTTCGCTGGATAGTTTAAGAATGGTTGGTACTTTAGCCCAAAAAGAATCTGAATGGATTTTGATAAAAGATCCAGATGGTCTATTACATAGAGTATCAATAGGTCATTACATGGGCAAAAACTATGGCAAAGTCACTGCTATCAGTGAAGAAGAAGTGACTTTAGTTGAGTTGGTTTCTGATAAAAATAATGGTTGGAAAGAACGTGATGCATCAATTGCACTGAGTGAGTAGTTTTTTATTAACGAATGTTTTGAATTTGTATAATAAAAAGTAGTAAAAAATAAATAATAGATTCGCAATAATTATGAGTCATCCGGGAAATATTAGAGAGAAAATTATGAATAGTAAAATGATTTTTAAACACTTATTAATGGCTGTTTTAGGGCTGCTTTCTATTAGCCTTATAAGTGTAGTGCATGCCAGTAATATGCTTGAAGATATTTCATTTGCATCAATTCCAGGCGATAAAGTACAAGTGGTATTGAAATTCAGTGAATCAGCACCGGAGCCTGGTACTTTTACCATAGACTCTCCTGCTCGAATCGCTTTGGATTTTCCAGATACAGGGCTTGCTCTGGAGCGTAAGCGTCAAACTATCGGCATTGGCCTTGCTCGAAGTATTACTGCTGTGGCTGCAGGTGGACGTACGCGGGTGGTACTTAATATGGTTACCCTGACCAAGTATTCGACAGAAGTTGACGGTAATAATGTGATTATTATCATTGATGAAGCCAATGTTTCTCGCTCAACAGCTTCCTTAGGAAGAAATTCTATTAAGGATATTGATTTCCGCTTAGGTGATGAAGGTGAGGGGAATATCATTATTACTTTTTCTGAACAGCCTAAAAATGTCAATTTAAAACAGGAATTTGAAAAGCTGGTTGTCGAAATAGAAAATGTGAGTTTGCCTGGAGATTTGGAACGTCGCTTAGATGTTAATGACTTTAATACTCCGGTCTCTTTTATTGATACCTTCGCCTCAGGAAAAAATATTAAAATGCTGGTTGATACCAAAGGTGAATTTGATCACTTAGGTTATCAGGCAGGAAGAACCTTTACAATTGAAGTTAAAGGTCTGACGAAAGCACAAAAAGAAGCCAAACAAAAAGCAAAATTTGGTTATTCAGGTGAAAGACTGTCGTTGAATTTTCAGGATATTGAAGTACGTGCGGTATTACAGTTGATTGCTGATTTTACCGGTAAGAACATGGTGACCAGTGATACGGTTAGCGGTAGTATTACTCTGAGATTAAAAAATGTTCCCTGGGACCAGGCTTTAGCTATTATTTTGAAAACTAAAGGTCTGGGCATGCGCGAAGAAGGCAACGTGATGCGTGTTGCTCCAGCTGAAGAACTTGCTGCGATTGAAAAGCAGGAGCTGGAAGCGAAAAAGCAAATTGCTGATTTATTACCTTTGGTGACAGAAACTATTCAACTACAGTTTGTTCCCGCGTCTTCTGTTATGAAAATACTTGATGAAATGGGCGGCTCTGAAAACACACTGAATGGTGGTGATGGTGAAGATGCTGAAAGCGGCGCTTCTTATCTTTCTTCACGAGCAAAAATTTCCAGTGATGAAAGAACAAATAAACTCATTGTTCGTGATACCGCACGTAATATTGCTCCGGCAGCAGCACCCGGCGGGATGGTTCCCATCTCGCCGTGTACGTCGCAGACCGCCAGTTCGACGGCGAGCCAGCGTCGATACTTGCCCTCTTCGGACCAGATCGCGCTCATCTCGGGTCGCG
>WTAX01000122.1 GCA_013139395.1 Gammaproteobacteria bacterium
GTAACTATTCAGCGTATTATTTACAAAAAGCCTGTGGTTGCTTATTTTTCTGACTTTGATTGTTTGAGCGCAGCGACATCTCGTAACAGAAAGTCAAAGTTAGAAAAATAAGTGACCATGGGCTTAACAAGCGTTATTTAGAAATACACACTGAATAGTTACAAATTAAGTTTGTATCAAGTTGCTGAGATTTTACAATTAATAGCTTAATTTGCCTTAATCCAGGTCAAGAATTTTCTTTTGATTTGCCAAAATCTGATGAGAGTTTCCGCGGAAAACAAATTGCTGTTGTTTATTTTCTAATTGATATTCATACATTGGATCATAATATGACGTTAGTAAAGATTCTATCCATATTCGATGCAGATCAATGTTGCCGGAATTTTTTTGTTCTTGTAAAGCATCCTGCATTTGCTGTTCAACTTTCTGATACCGTTCGCCGCCAAGACGTTTTTTGATCCGTGCTAAACTATCCAGTAAATAGCTGGAAAATTGCTTGAACGGTTCATCACTTTCTAAGGTATTATCATTACTCGCCTGCATATCTCTTTGCTTATAGTAGTTACGATAATACTTTTCTAAATCAATGACATAATCTTTTAGGGTGATATTAATTCGATATTGTAAATCTTCTTCCAGCAATACCAGTGGGGATTCTTTCATTTTTTTCTGTAACGATAGTGGTAAGGAAAGACTACCGATGAGTCGACCTTCATCTTCAAGCCAGAACTGATTAATACCTCTGCTGCGATTTTTCATCAGCGCAATGGCTAAACTATTTTCAAAGTTAATTTGTGATGGTTGTCCATCAGGAAAGCGGCCGAAGCTTGAACCCCTGTGATGAGCAAAACCTTCCAGATCAATAGCACCACTGAGTTCTTTTAACAGCCAGGTTTTCCCTGTACCTGTTTTACCAGCCAATATTATAAATCGGGAATCAGCAATAGACTGTTCTAATTCATCGATTAAAACCCGTCTCATCGCCTTATATCCGCCATTCACCAGAGGCAAATCAACCCCACTTTCTTTCAGCCATTGCTGTGTCGTTCTGGAACGTAAACCACCTCTAAAACAATATAAATAGCCATCAGGATGTTCCCTGGCAAATGCCTGCCATTGTGCAATACGTTGCTCTTTAATTTCACCACTAACCAGTTTATTGCCTAGTTTGATAGCAGCATCTTGCCCCTGCTGTTTATAGCGAAGACCAACATCATGGCGTTCCGAATCATTCATCAGGGGATGATTCACCGCGCAGGGAAATGCACCCTGAGCAAATTCAACCGGAGCACGCACATCCATTAAAGGAATATCATGTAAAAATAATGAACGTATTAAATCTCTATCGATTGGGTTGGACATAAGTCAATTTAGCCTGTAGTTAATCTGAGAGTTTAACGAAATAGTCAGAAGCATCACTGTCAATAATATGACCGATAATGACAGCATCCGGATAACCGGCCAGATGTAATTGCTGAAGACATTCCTCAGCCCTGCTAGCTGAAATACCAGCTAATAAACCGCCTGCAGTTTGCGGATCAAATAATAACGGATAGTTTTGATGATCTGAAAATGGCCCTATATTAGAAATAATGCGTTTCAAATGAATATTCTCTTCCTGAAGGGAACTAAAAATACCCTGTTTTATCATCTCATGAGCCCCTGTTAAGATGGGTAAGGAAGATAAATCAATCCGGGCATAAACATTAGATGCCTTAAGCATCTCAAATGCATGACCCAGGAGACCAAAGCCAGTAATATCAGTACATGCCTGAGTAGCAAATTTTTTGAAAATATGAGCAGCTGATTGATTAGAATTGAGCATATTGTCAGTGGCTTCTTCTATCCATCGGCCTTTTGCCTGATGACGCATATTGGCAGCCAATAAAATACCAGTGCCCAATGGTTTGGTTAAAATCAACACATCACCGGCCAGCAAACCTGACTTGGTCATCATTGATTCTTTAGAGACAAAGCCATTAACACTTAGACCAAAGGCCATATCAGAGCCTTCACCCGTATGCCCGCCCACCAGACTCATATCATTTTCTTTAAGTACTTCCAGTGCGCCAGACATAATAAGAAACAATTCTTCTTCTAATATTTCTGCTAATGAATAAGGTAGTGTCACCAGAGCCAGTGCTGAGTGAGGTTCTGCACCCATGGCAAATAAATCACCCAGTGCATGATTGGCTGCAATTTTACCTAACAGGTAGGGATCATTAATAAAGGATTTAAAATAATCCAGTGATTGTACTAACAATTGTCCTTGCGGCACTTCAATAACAGCAGCATCATCAGCCTGATCCAGACCAAGAATCACTCCTCTGGCTTCACTATTTATTTGATAAATAGTACTTAAGCGTTCAAGCACACGGCTCAGGACAGTGCTCCCCACCTTGGCACCACAGCCACCACAACGCATGGGAATTTCTTGTAAATGCTTAAGTGCAGCTTCATCAACCATATGTTGATCGATATTGATATCATTCATTTGCTGCATGGCCGGCAGATCACTAAACAGCTTCATGAAATTAACATCGATCCAGTTTTTATATTGCCACACCCACTTACCAGAGAATGCCAGCAGACCTCTGGAAGCGACAGCTGTTTTATCGGCACAATTAAGTAAACTCAAAAATCTTTTTTGCGGTTTATAAGCTTTAAGTTTTCGTCCACAGGCAAAGCGTTTTAAGTTAGTAAATAAGGGAGGTCCCTGTCTCACTGCATAGACTCCAGACTTAGGACGTGGATGATTTACCATCGATGCAATATCACCTGCAGCAAAAATATTATCATGAGAAACAGATTGAAGGTAATCATTAACCTCAATAAAGCCACGCTTATCCACCGCTAAACCAGCTTCTTCTGGCCAACTGACAGAGCTTGCGCTGGTACACCAGACAACGGCATCTGCCTGCAGTAAATAGCCATTTTCACATAATATATTACGAGTGCCCTTATTGACTGCTAAAGAGTCTTTATGTAAAGAGTCGACTAAAGAAATTTGTTTTATAGTCGAATCTAAATGATAGCTGATACCCCGTTGCTTAAAAATTGTTAAAATTTTATTTCGTACCGACTTATTATGAGAAGGTAATAAGGTCTGAGCAGCACTTAAAAGGACATAGTGAACCACCTTATCGCCTTTTCCATAACGCTTTAATTCAAGCTGAACACGATGCTGAATAGATAACACCAGCTCAACACCACTGGCACCACCGCCAACCACTGCAATGGTGGTGTAATTATCATCGGTTATTACACGGTGAATAATCATTTCGAGCTGAGTAATAAACGTGCTGACCGGTTTAACCGGGATGGCCAGCTCTCGAACACCCGGAATATTAAAATCGTCCGGGGTTGAGCCTATATTAATCGATAAAAGATCGTATCTAATGGGTGGGCGCTGATCAGAATAAACCAGTTGTTGTTGTGCATCAATGCCCGTCACTCTGGTATGGTATAGGCGGCCATTGGCAAATTCAGTCAGGGGACGCAAATCCAGATGAATATCATCATAAGAATATTCGCCTGCAATAAAACCGGGCAACATGCCCGAATACGGCGTATGAATGTCACTCGCTAATAAAGTAATTCTAAGCCCTGGCAGCGGATTCATAGCAAACATTTTAATCAGACCGACATGACTATGCCCGCCGCCAATCAAGACCAGCTCTTTAACAGCAACATCAGGGATCTTATTCACTAAGAGAACCTATTTAAAAATACAATTAAATGGTGTTCACCCATAAATTACCATTTATTGGCAGTTAAATTTGTCTTATTTGGATGCACACTCAATAGAAGCTCAGACACGAAAACGTTGAAATTCTAACAAAGAAGTGTATTTTTTACCAGATAATCAAAATCACAACAGCTGAAATCACAAGTAGTTGAGTTAAAGCAGAGGGTTATAATAGCTTAGTTGAATTTACAGAAATAAAAAAAGCCCATTAGAAATGGGCTTTTGGTATTAAACTTAAAGATAACAAATAATTACCATTAATTTTTATTTAATCAGAGCATCTTTTGCCATTAAATTCCTATTTCAAGCTGTGCTTTTATTCTGTTATATATTAAATACAAATTAAATAATAACTTTCATTAAAGAGATATTAATTAAATTTAAGTTTAGCTCCCCTTTCCCCTTAGTAGAGTCTTATATCACTCAAGTCATATATTAGCTTTTTAAGCTTTTTATAATATACTTGAGTTGTTTTGTCTGTTTTCTATGGTTTATATAAGAACATAGTACAAAACATAATGATATAATGGTTAACCCTAAACTTTACTCTGTTTTCTAAATATATCTTTTAATTATCAGTATATTAGAAATATTTAATTTACTTTTTTTAATTAAAATATTTTGTGACAAACTGTTAAATACTAAATGAAACTATATTTTATGAAAGATAATTAATATATTTATAGATAACTTTATTTTTTTTCAACTTTTATTTTCCCTGGCTTTAGTTTGAATAAATACAAGCCAATAATTGTTCTTCTACCAGATTCCAGTCATGATAATCAGGTTCAATAATTTCAATGCGACTATCAGCACTCTGTGATAATTTTTCTTTAGTAAAATCCTGTTCTGAACGATTAAATAATAACCAGTTGTTATTAGTATGAAAAATGCCTTTTACTCTTGAAAAGCTATCATTTTTGACAAAATTTTCTAATTTATCCTCATCAAAGATGATGCTATGACTAAAGATCCATCCACAGCCATAATAGCCCTGACCATTATTTTCAAATTTTTGCCATGAATAATCGTCATCCGCTGATATTTCTTGCTGTATCTCTTCTATCTGTTCAATTTCAGTTCTTTTCTTATCAACATGAGTCTTATGAACATGAGTCTGATGGGAATGAGAATGAGAATGAGCATCAGGAAAGGTCACACAGCGTTGAATATTACGTTCTATATCCAGTAATTCAGCTGAAAACTCACCAAATTCTATACTATTAACATGATCTTTGGGGATATCATAGGATTGGAAAAATTGATAAAAGTGCTTAAGCTCTTCTTCTGTAGCCTGATCAGACTTACTGGCCAAAACAATATCAGCAATATTGAGCTGATCAATAAAGGTTTCATTATCCAGATATTTTGCTTGAGTTAATTTATGTGCTTCAACCAGACAAATAGTTGCTTTTAAATCCAATACCGATTGATAAAATTCACCGGTTAACACATCTAATACTTTTTTAGGATGGCCTACCCCTGTAGGCTCTATTAGAATTCTATCTGGAGCAGCTTTTTTTATTAATAAGTTAAGTGCTATTTGTAATGGTAAACCCGCAGCACAACAAAGACAGCCTCCAGGCACTTCTTTGATAAAGACACCATCGTTTAACTGTTCTTTTTCAAGCATGGCACCATCAATACCGACATCACCAAATTCATTCACCAGTACTGCCCAGCGACTGTTTTCAGGGCGAGTGCGCAGAAGGTTCAAAATTGCAGTCGTTTTTCCACTACCTAAAAATCCGGTGATTAAATTAGTAGGAATAGCCTGAATTTTTGTCGTCATCATTACTTTGCCTGTGGTTACTATGCCAATGGTTACTGTGCCTATGATTTGCTAGAAAAAATGTGTAGGTTATGAGATTATTAATGTAAAGGCAAATGGTGTATTGTAAAGTGATAGTCTTTCAGCTTTTCCTGAATAGTTTTATCAACCATACTTAATTCACCAACAGCAATAAAATTATGCTGTCCACAGAGATATTTATTAGCAGCCATAAATAATTGCTGAGCATTAATCTGTTGAATATCTTTTGCTAACTGATACAGATAATCATTGTTTAAGTCATTTTCCAATTGATAAATTTTATTACTCACCAACTGTTGATTGCTTTGTAATTTAAACAGTATTTGACCACTTAATTGCTGTTTAATCTGAGCCAGCTCATATTGATTAACTTCATTGCTGCATAAGTGTTCAATATGATTATTAATGCCGTTGATCATCTTAATGAGTTTATCCGGTGCCACTGAGGTTTGAATAAAAAAGGGACTCTGATAGCGGCCGGACAATTGTCGCGCAGATATAAAATAAGCAAGCCCCTGCTTTTCACGAAGATCAGTAAACAGGCGTGAACCAGGCCCGCCACCCAGTAATGCAGCAAGAATATTCAAACTTAGCCAGTCAGATGAATGTCTGGGTACTGTCACTACGCCATACAATAAATCAATCTGCTGCGCACCCTCTCTTTCTATAAAATCAAACTGTAACGGCTTACTTTTGGCAAATGAGGGAATGTTTGATACGGGGGTATGTGCCTTATCACTGAATTGAACTGGATTGAATTGATCTTCTGAGCCATCAGTCCAGTCAGAAAAATATTCAAAGACTTTATTCTGTAGTAATGCGGCATCAAAATTACCGGAGATAATTAAGCGGGTTTGCATTGGTCTAAAAAATTTTTTATAAAAATCCAGGAGCTCAGTTTTAGTTAAATTTTTTATTTCATTACTATTAGTTTGCTGTTGATGGTAAATATGAGCTTCAGGATAATTATTCTGAGAAAAAAGTAGTTTTGCTAAATAAGAGCCTGAAGAATATGCTAGTTTATTCTCAATTAATTGCTGCTCAGTTATTTTTTTATAAGAATTTTTATCGGGATCAATATAAGCCAATTGCTGCGCTAATAAACTCAATGCCAGCTCAAGATCCTGGGGTAATAAATTAACAGAAATCACCGAATAGTGTGAAGTTTGCCAATATCTTATCGGCTCTCCTAATAAAGAAACAGTTTGTTGGAAATCAAGTTTAGTATACTTCTGTGTTCCCTGTTTCAGCAGCTTTAAAACTAATGGCGACAGTAACTCATCTTTCACACTCAGCTGATCTTTACCCGCATTAACAATGGCCGTGATATTAATACTGGGTGAATTATCACGTGATAAAACATCAACAATTAAGCCGTTTTTTAATGTGAATTGCGCAAAAGCAGTGTCTAATAATTTCAGTTCATTAAAATAATGCTGCTCAGTCTTTTTTATGTCTGATTGCTTGTCAATGAGTCGCATTACATTTTCGGGTGGATATTGCCTGTCACTCTGCTGCTTAAGATAGAGCGTCTTATCAACCAATAGAGTAGACTCAGATAGTGTATTTTTATTACAGGCAAAAAGAACCAGACATCCCAAAAAAAGAAAATAACGGCCCTGTCTAATAATAAAAAATTCAAAATTCATATATCAACCTATATCGGCATCACTATTTTAAAAAAAAGTAACTGTTCAGTTTATTGCTTACAAAAATTGTTCTTCCAGAGTTTTACTCAAGCTTTGGGGTAATATTTCCATCAACCATTTAACAAAGCGTACCCCTGGACCGGGCTCAATTTTTAATGCCAGCCAGTTCTCATGAAAATACTTCTGTGCTGCCGCTTTTATTTGTTGATTATCCACACGCTGATAAGCATTAAGTGCGGTAATAGCATACTGCGGATCATTAAAAAATAATGCGCCATCAGCAATCAGCTCAGCCATTTCCCGATTATTTGACATTTTTTTTATTATCTTCATTTGACGATACTTTTGCGCACTGCAAAGCTCCATTTCTGAAACACCATCAAGACGCAGCCGTTCAAGTTCTTTTTTTATCACGGCTTTAATCTGAGAAAAATCAGCATAACTATGGGGTACCATCCCCATAGCCGTAATACCTGCCTGCTCAAAAGTAAGAGGAAAACCTATGATTTCAAAGACCAGCTCCTGCTCCTCTTTTAAGGCCTGTTTGAAACGGGAGGCATCATGATTGAGTAAAATATCAGCTAATAATTCGACGGCATAAAAGTCTGTATTTTTCATACCAACCGTATGCCAGCCAAGAGCATATAAGTGAAAAGGTGCCAGCGGATCAAAGTGACTTTCTGATTTCCCTTTTAGATTCAGGGCTTTTTTTACTAATGGCTGATTTGTCTGCGCAGCAAACTTATTGTTAATATCAGAAAAATAGAATTTAATTTTTTTCATCGCTATCTCAGCATCAATATCACCCACTAATACTAAAATTGCATTATCCGGTTGATAGTAATGATCAAAAAAACGTTTCACTTTTTTAACAGTGGCATTTTTAATATCAGTTTCATTACCAATGATAAGATGGTCATATTCAGTACCCTGCCAGGCTGAAATCATAAATTCACTGGCCACTTTAAAATAAGGCACGTTATCAATACGAAGTAGTTTTTCTTCCAGAATTGCCTGACGCTGATTATCAAGATTTACCTCTGTAATAGCTAAATTTTGTAACCGCTCTGCTTCTAACCAAAGCACTTTATCAAGAGAATCTACCGGGGCTTCTGTCCAATAAACGGTTTTGTCATAATCAGTTGATGCATTAACATTGCCGCCAGTGTGCTTAATGGATGAAAAATGTTCACCATCCGGTACATTAGTGGAGCCCTTAAACATCATGTGTTCAAAAAAATGAGCATAGCCGCTTTCACCCGGCAGCTCATTTGCAGCACCTACATCAAAAACAAGACGAAGTGAAAAAATGGGTAATTGGTGATTTTCCATAATATAAATTTTAAGACCATTCTCCAATTGATAAGAGTCAATCCTGTCAGCACTGAGTTTTTTGAGCTGGGATGAAGACAACAAGTGACAGGAGGATAAATCATCTGCTGGTTCATAATTAATTGCATACACATTAATTGATAATAAAAACAATAAGATAATGCTTATAACTTCATAATAATAATTTTTCATAGATAATACGGTTAGTTGTTAATAAGTTAATTGATTATTAAAAGATATTTTTTCAGATAAATTACTTGATTAAACAGATAAAACAACTATATTTCATATGGTTAATATATAAACTTAATTTATTATGATAATCTTATATTTATTAGGTATAATTACATAAATTAATTCCTATTAAGTAATAACAGTCCGTTTTAACAGTGTATTTAAGGTTAATGATTTCTATTATGTCGAAAAAATCTGCATTTATATCTATTTTCTTGTTAATGTTACCTATTACAGGTTTTACCCTCGGATTCGGCAACCTCACCGTATTTTCAAAATTAAACGAGCC
>WTAX01000329.1 GCA_013139395.1 Gammaproteobacteria bacterium
TGATTTTGGCCGACACCTTATGAGTACCCACGCTAACGGGACAATCCCCATCAATCTCAAGTTTTCCCTTGCCCCTGTGTTCGGACAGGAAGCCTTTCAGTTTTGCAGGACCAGAGCAATTTTTTGATTTGGTCACCTTGATTTCAACAGTCACATTATGTGATGACTTACCCTTGATAAGATAAGCCGCAGCTCTTTTGGAACCCGAGCCATCGTTAACATTGGTACCTTTTTTCCAGTGAGGTTTCTTGACCGTTTTCTTTTTTCGACAGATCTTGATGGGTGATTCAAAGGTAACGGATTTAATTTTTGCATCGAATTCACAGGCATACGGGCATTTTTTTTTGCCGCTGTTGACCGGTGTTTTATCGTCACTACCGGAAGAAGGATTACTTGGCGATTTATTGTCCATTATGCATCCTGTTTACTTCCTGAAGCAAGAACATGATCCAGCCATGTCAGGGCTTTTTTTTCCAAACGCCTGGCACGAGCCGAAGGATCGGTGATGTGTTGATCCTTTAACGTTCGTTCAATCCATGGATAAAGCGGATCATTTAAACAACCATGGCCAAATGTAAACATCAGCATAACAATTAGCACAATTTCACGGGGAGCAGCAAAATCATAATCACGAGCCTTGCAAATCCCTTCTTCGATCAAGGCCTGCAAGGCTTTTTCACCCGAGTAATGAATTTTTTGCGGGTATATTCGCTGTAATTCCAAACTCAGTTCAGAAACCAGATTATCTGCAGAATAGTGTTTTGACATTCGCGCCATGGCTGAAACACCTTGCAGTGCATTTAATGTATAAGCATTATTCGGCCCGCCGACTTTCTCGTTATAATCGAGCACCCTGGAATAAAGTTGATCGGCAGACTCACCTTGCAAAATCGGGGGGTCGCTGTTAAGAACTTCCGATAGCCATGGATACTGTGGATCATTGTGAAAAGCACTACCAAAAAGAAAGCTCATTTCAATAAACAGACGTACCGGCCCACGATGGAAGAATTCATATTCCCCGGCTTTATTTATCGACTCACGAACAACAATGCGGACCTGTTGTTGACCAATAACTTCACAAAGTTTAGGTGAGAATTCCTGCACATGTTCAACCATATCCTCCACAAAGGACTCCAGCATGGCATTCTCGAAAACTTCTATCTGTTCTTTGCGAATCACGAGCATAAGATAAACTCATTATGAAAGATCGACACAGGTATGGTCAAAGACAGGCATAGTCTAATTGCATCTATGACCTTTATACCCAGGAATCTTGAAATTGTTATAACACTATAAATTTCCCTGATTTATCAATTTGTTATATTTATAATCAGGAATTTCAGTATAATTATTAATTATCTTTGCAGCAAGCATTTTTCTCGTCACTGAGTTCAAAGTAATCGAATACCAAATCAGTATCGGGGCATTCCAGGTTAAGTACTGACTGAAACAACTCGAATTATCCGCCAATGATCACCGTAGGACAGCCCACAACAATAACTCCACCATGGGCTGTTTGATCTCCCATACGTGCGGCCGGCATATTGCCAATCATCACGGTAGCAGAGCCTTTTGCGAGGGTGTCAGGCGGACCAACGCAGGTAGCCATATCACCCACACGGGCGGCCGGCAGGTGGCCGATAAGAACCGTGGGACAACCAGGCGGCAGGATGGGCCCTCCAACATGAGGGACCACGCCGGTCACCATGGGACAAGTATGCATATCGGTAATTCGTGCTGCTGGCGGCATCACTTTTCTCCTTTAGCTATTAGGTTTTACACTTCATCATCTGAACCTGAAACCAGGGCAATCTCACTGCATACGGGTTGTTCTTCACCCGGCAGAAATCTCAGTAAAGTTTTCGTTGTTTCTCCCTCGGTGATATAGGCCAGTACAGGGCCAAACACCTGTTGTGTTTCCTGAGCATTACAGGTTGTTAGATAAACCCGCAGGACACGAGGATCATAGTAGCGAAAGTAAAGGGGTTTTCCATCCGGATCGTACACCATCAGAATGGCTCGAAAATGCTTGCGCAGGTCAATAAAATCAGCTTGGGTTATCACAAAAATACCCCAGTGATTTCCCCACCCCTTTAAAAGCCACTCAGTCAATGCTGAATCAGCCTGCAGATGCACAAGGTAGGGGGCGGCTTTAGCCAAAGCAGGATCAAGCTCGCCACGCAGCAAACACTGATTTCGGGCCTTGCTTGCTTCAAGTTCTGAGAGCAGGTTTGGTATCGATGCACCATCCAGCACAGCATATACCTGCGTTTTCAGGTCACTGAACAGTTGATCGCGAAGTGCTTTAATCGGTACTTTTATCGAACTCATAGTCAAATCTTCTAATCAATCATCATTAAGAGGGCGACTGGCTGCTATCTGAGCTACTATCCGCCGCAGCCTGCCTGGCAGCCTCGCATTGTTCACAAAATGGTGTTCCGTCTCTGGCCGCATCCACCAAAACCTGGGCCTGAGTACTTTGAGTCTGATTTGCTAGTGTCCTGACAGGTGGAGCAGCCACCTGACCGGGTTTTGCCGAAACGGCTTCTTTTGGAGGCTTGGCTGCATCAGGAGAACAGCCGGAACCAGAGCCCGCTGAGCCACCACTATTAATAAGGACAGGTGTTCCTGAAATAGTAACGCCTGCCGGCCCAACGACAATAAAACCTCCTCCAGCCTTGAGGGTAATGCTCATCCCTGCCTCAATCACCACATTCATTCCTGCCTTCAGATGAACTTCCATGCCGGCATCAAGGCCATATTTCATTCCGATTTTTTCCTGATAGTCACCACCAATATCATTTGACACCGTGCCATTAATTTTATTATTTAGATCACCCCGGACGGTGATATGTTTGTCTCCATCAACCTGTTCCAGTTTATCCTTTTTGACGATCAAGTGGCGCTCATTGCCAATTGTTTCGAAACTATCGCTTTTTACCCGCTGATGGAAACTCTTCTCGGCATGGATAAAAACCTGCTCTTGACCTTTTTTGTCCTCAAAACGGATCTCATTGAATCCACCTCCGCCTTTGCTCGAGTTGCTTTTAAAGGTTGTTTTGGTTGCTTCAGCAGGTAGTGAATAAGGTGGTTTGCAAACATCATTATAAACACTGCCGGTGATAATAGGCCGGTCGGGATCTCCTTCCAGAAATGTAACCAGTACTTCCTGACCAATGCGGGGGATATAGGAGGTGCCCCAGCCTTTACCGGCAATGGGCTGAGCAACCCGTATCCAGCAGGAACTGTTTTCATCAGCCTGACTTTCTCGATCCCAGTGAAATAGAACCTTGACCCGGGCATATTCCTCAGTCCAGATCTCTTCCCCGGATTTTCCCACCACAAAGGCTGTTTGCGGCCCCTGGATCACAGGCTTGGGGGTACTACGTACCGGTCGGAATGCAGTTTGACTGTCAATCACCGTAAAAGTATTTACATAGACAGGCCCGCCACTGCTTTCACCCGCTTCAAAACTATCGGAACTAATACTATGAGTAGCTGAGATAACCAGATATTCCCTGTTCTGATCCTCTCGTGGATAATCGGTCAGAGAGAAAAGTCCCCCAGTGACTAAACCACGTACATCACTCTCACCTTCTGCCTGCTCATATTGAGTGTGCAATTCCTCAATTCTTTTTCGTGCATAGTTAGTACCATCCTCAGATTCTACATACTCACCCGGATAATCATAAATCTCATAGTTGGCTTTGTCGAAATCCCGGCTTATGCTGGAATCCACCAGTTGATCGGCTTTAGGCCGTTTAAAATCATAGTCATTAAGAACATAAGTACCCGGCTGGATTTTTTTCGACAAATACCAGCTGGTGATACGTTCTTCATCACGTGTGGCGACATCATCTGGAGGATAGTAGGGTATTTCTTCGTGATCAGGAATTGCATCGTGGGAACTATATCCATCAGCAAGATTAAGCGTATGCTTGCCGTTTTCATGGATAAAATAGTAGTATATGCCCTCCTGCTCCATCAGGCGACTGACAAAATTAAAATCCGTTTCACGGTATTGTACGCAATACTCCCAGTTGCGGTATGAAGCACTCAATCTATCTTCAAAATCGGTAAAGCCATGTTCATGAAATATATCCTTGATAATTTCAGGAACTGTTTTATTCTGAAAAATACGGCAATCAGAAGTACGCGTTAAAAACCATAACCATGGATGTACTGTGGCCTGATATACAGCATAGTGACCTTCGTCAACCGCTTGAGAAATGCTGCCGACATAACCATTAAAATAACGTATATTTTCACCTGCCATATTCAATCGAATAGTAACATTCTGACCCAGCAGATCTTCAAAATTAATGTTTTCAGTACTATTGAGTTGCAGATTGATAGTATAAAGACGTCCCAGCTCTTCTGTGATCGTCATATCACGGAGCAACAAAACATCATCCCCAAGCGGGGTGGCAATTTCGACCTCACGATTTTGTTGAGTTGTTGGCATATCTGAAGCCTGTTCAAGTCATAATATTAATATTTTTGCATCGGTTAATTCGTTACGTTCTACTCAAACTGGTAATTAAATTCACTGTCTTTAACTGAAATTCTAATGGCTGAAAATAATTCTCCAGACATCATTTTGGTTAAAAATTCCTGACTGATAACGGGTAGAACGGTATTAGTCAATATGGCATCCACTACCCTCGCCCCGCTCTCAAGCTCGTTGCAGCGATCAGAAATAAGCTGGATAACCTCATTATCATAGTGAAACGGTATACCATGATTTTCCATGATGCGTTTTTTGATGCGGCCCAGCTGCAGTTTAATAATTAATTTCAGCACCTCATCGCTGAGGGGGTAATACGGGATTGTAACCAATCTGCCTAACAGAGCAGCTGGAAATATTTTTAACAGAGGCTCATGCAAAGCCTTGGCAATACCTTCCGGTTCAGGCATCAAATCCGGGTCTTTGCACAGGTTCATAATCAGGTCAGTCCCGGCATTGGAGGTCAACAGAATAATGGTATTCTTGAAGTCAATAAAACGCCCTTCCGCATCTTCCATCCAGCCTTTATCAAAAACCTGGAAAAATATTTCGTGTACATCCGGATGCGCTTTTT
>WTAX01000223.1 GCA_013139395.1 Gammaproteobacteria bacterium
TAGGAGTGATTTTTATTACAAAGCAAACATATGCAGTAAAAAATAATAGTGGGTATGAAATGAATAATGTATGTGATTTACCAGAAAATATTTCATCCTTTAAAGAGTATCTATTAACTAAAAATTATGATGTGGTATCAATTTATAAACAGGATAATGAATTTGAAATTGTAAAAGACAAACTTGTAATTGACCCCTTTTATTCTAAGGAAAAAAAAATACGTTTTGTCGGACTAACAAAAAAATGTACAGCCTTAGATGGTGTTGTGTATGATTGGCAAATAACTGCATTAATAAGTAATGATAATGAGATCATATTTCAGCAACTCTTTTTAATTTATCAGTTTGATGATATATACAAAGGAAAACGTAAATTCTCATTTTTCAGAATTCATGCAAGCAACAAAGAATATTCAAAATTAATTTCAAAAGAAACAGTTGGAATTCTAAATAAAAATCAGTTTCATTACTACATGGAAAATTTAGGAGCTATATTTTTAGATAAACCAATTAGTAATGAGCTTTCAGAAGACTATATCTACCAAATTATACCAAAAAATGACATAGCATCAAGAATAGCTGGTTGGAATTTTAGTAAGAAAATTTCTGTTCAATATGCTATTGATAATCGAGTTAAAAAAGTAGTTGTTAAGCAAAACCATTAATAAGGAGATTTAAAATGGGAAGAATATTTATCGAGTCAAAACAGACACCATTGAAATTTTGGGATCATACATATCTTGTTTATAGAGATGATGATGGTAATGAATTTGTAATCAGAGGAGGCCCTGAAACTGACAATCCTCTTGACTTTGGTGATATTGAAGTAGAAATTGGTGTGCCTATAGAGAATTCAGAAGATGCAAGAGGCGATGATACTGTATTTGAACGAGGTCAAACTGAATTGGATTTACATGGACGAAATGCAGAAGATGTTTGGCGTGATATGCAAAAAATTGCAAGGCAAATTCAAGAAAGTGATATAGAATATGGTGGTTTTGATGATAATAGTAATTCAACTACTAGAGCCATCATGGAAAGAAGTGGTATTACCCCTATATTGCCTCATAACACTTCTGAATCTGATGCACCTGGTTTTGATGATGCAATTCTACCACCTATAACTGAAAATGACTTAGATGGTGATGGTATTCCCAATGGCATTGATAATGATATTGATGGAGATGGTATTTTAAACATCGATGATAGTACGCCAGATTATGATTTCAATGATATAGATGGAGATGGTATTTCAAATGATACTGATGCTGATATTGATGGTGATGGAATTCCTAATTTTATAGATAGACAGCCTAATACACCATTTGGTAATAATACAAAACCTACTTTTAACGGCCAAGGCGGTGAAGCATCCGACCCTGCCAATCAAGGTTCACAAAATTCTAATCGTCGTATCCCACGAGATCCCCTGGTTTTAGATCTGGATGGAGACGGCGTTGAATTAACCAATCTCAATGACAGTAATGCCTACTTCGATCTGGATGGCAATGGTTTTGCGAATCATACCTCATGGATCTCTGGTGATGATGCCTTTCTGGCAAGGGATAAAAATAATGACGGCACCATTAACGACATTAATGAACTCTTTGGTAACCCCACACAACATGGCTTTGAAGAGCTCAGTGCTTTAGACAGTAATCAGGATGGTCAGATAGATCAAAATGATCAACTATTTAACAAGCTTCTTATCTGGCAGGATGCTAATAGTGATGGTATTAGTCAGAGTGACGAACTTAAATCCCTTAATGACCATGGCATTACTTCAATAAACCTGGATGCACAGGCGGTTTCAGCACAGGAAAATTCAGATGGGCAAATCGTCAGTGAGAGCAGTTTTACCAAAACGGATGGCAGTACCGGAACTATTTCAGAATCATCAGGCATTGCAGCAGATATTGATCTGCTGATGGATCCAACCTTCTCCCGTTTCACTGGTGAATATACACTGGATGCTGCCGTGCTTCAGGTTGGCAATATTAAAGGTTATGGCTTGATCCCTGATTTACATATTGCCATGAGCCTGGATGATGAGCTGAAGCAGCATGTTCTGGATATAGATAGCGAACTTGATATCAATAATGCTCGTGACTCATTTGATAGTATTTTGTTTAAGTGGGCTGGCGTTGAAACTATTAGCATCACTGATATTGACAGCTCACCTAATTTAAGCGCCGATGCACAAGGTATTGTTCGCTTTAATACGGCAGGTGTCACTTTATCCCTGCAGCAACTGGGTATCATTAAACAATATACTGGTATTGAACAATTGCAGCTTGGTGATGGTCAATGGCGTTTAGGAGGACAGACTTTAACAACAGGGGGACTTTATCAGCAAGCCTGGGATAGTCTATACCGTAATCTCTTAAGCAAGTTTGTGATCAGTAATGGTCTGCTTGATAATGCGATACGGGGAATAAGTTATGATCCGCAAACCGATTTGATCGGTGTTGACTTTGATATTGAGAGTGGTGCGTCAGCTCTTTTTGATTATATTTTTGATGTACTGCAAGCCAGTCCAGATGATCAAAATGTTATCAATACCTCATTAATGACCAGTCTGGTTTTATTGGAGGTGGAACCAGAAGCCAGCAATGAATTTATCGAAGAACTCCAGGAATTTTTGAAAACCACGGATATTGAATCCAGTGATCAATTATTGAATAACAGCCTGCTGCAATTATTACCGATTGATAATATTATTGGCTCATCCTCTAATGATTCAATGACAGGGACATCCGGTGATGATGTGATGGTTGCATTGAATGGAAATGATATTATCAAGGGTGGTGACGGTGATGATGTGCTCAATGGTGGTGCAGGTCGGGATAATCTCAGAGGGGGAGCAGGGAATGATATCCTAAATGGCGGCACAGGCAATAATGATTATCTGGATGGTGGTGCGGGTGATGACACCTATCTATTTGCTGCCGGTGATGGTCATACCACCATTAATAACTATGATAATGATACCGAGCGCAATGATGTATTGCGTTTTCAGGCAGGTGTTGATGTCAGTGATATTGTCGCAACTCGTTCCAGCACCAATCTACTGCTGACATTGCAAAGCACCAGTGAAGTGATCACCGTAAATAATTACTTTAATGGTGATGCTGCTGGAGGATATGCCTTAAATGCCATTGAGTTTTCTGACGGCACCGTATGGGATATCGACACCGTAAAAACATTGGTTCAGCAAGGCAGTGATGGTGATGATAAGCTCTATGGTTATGTAGATAATGATACTCTATCTGGTGGTGAGGGTAATGATACGCTTCAGGGCTATGACGGTGATGATGTGCTGGATGGCGGTGCGGGCCGTGATAACCTCAAAGGGGGTGCAGGGA
>WTAX01000495.1 GCA_013139395.1 Gammaproteobacteria bacterium
GGTTTGCATGCAGCTAAAACACGTTTTTATATGCAATTAATGGCTGACGGTGCAGTACCGCTTCGTCCTGGTGTCGTTCGTTTTTTTAAAGAAGCACGTGATGCTGGTCTGAGAATGGCTATTGCTACTACAACTACCCCCGCTAATGTGACATCATTATTGACTCATACCTTAGGTGCAGAGTCTATCGACTGGTTTGAAGTCATTGCGGCCGGAGATATTGTGCCGGCTAAAAAACCAGCACCGGATATTTATGACTATGCGCTGCAAAAAATGAATCTTAAAGCTGATCAATGTCTGGCTTTTGAAGATTCTCATAATGGCTTATTGTCTTCTTCTGGTGCGGATTTAAAAACCATAGTGACCATTAATGATTACACCAGTGATCATGATTTTACCCATGCGGCGTTGGTGTTAAGCGATCTGGGTGAACCAGAGCAGCCAATGACTGTATTGCAGGGCACTTGTGATGAAGCGTACTTTAATTTAGCCACTGCACAAAAAATTCATCAGGCATGAGTGACTTCACCTCTAACTCTGCTTCTGACAGTTTAAGGCAGCGGCAATCTTTTATACCTTTGGCGCAGCGCATGGAAAGTATTGAACCGTTCCATGTGATGTCTTTGCTTGGTAAGGCTAAAGCTCTGGAACAGCAGGGTAGAGATGTGATTCATCTGGAAGTGGGTGAGCCGGATTTTAATACTCCCCAACCGATAATTGCTGCAGGGATTGACGCTTTACGCCAGGGAGATATTCATTATACGTCAAGTCTGGGTTTAATGGAGTTAAGACAGTCGATAGCTGAGTTTTATATGACTCGCTTTAAGCGTGATATTTCAGCATCAAAAGTGGTGGTTACCCCTGGTGCTTCCGGAGCATTGTTATTGATCATGGGAGCACTCATTGGGCGTGGTGATGCTGTGATGCTGGCAGATCCGGGTTATCCCTGCAATCAGAACTTCGTGCGTTTTGTCGATGGTGAAATTCAGGCCATTGCCGTTGATGATTCTACGTCTTATCAGTTGACGGCAGAATTGATTGAGCAAAACTGGCAAAAAAATACCAAAGTCGTAATAATTGCATCACCTGCCAATCCCACAGGTACGATAGTTCCAGCCCGGGAAATGCAAAAAATAATCCACCTGGTTAAAGATAAAAATGCCTATTTAGTTGTGGATGAAATCTACCAGAATCTGGTTTATGACATAGAACCATCCTGTGCATTAACGGGTGTTGATGAACTGGATGAACACATTATTATCGTTAATAGCTTTTCAAAATATTTTCAAATGACGGGTTGGCGTCTGGGTTGGTGTGTTGTGCCTGAGCAGTTATTGCAGGCCTGTGATCATTTATCTCAAAATTTGTTTCTGGCTGCACCGACTACTGCTCAGAAGGCGGCAATGGCAGCTTTTTTGCCTGAAACTATTGCCATTTTAGAGCAGCGACGACAAATTTTTCAACAACGGCGTGACTACCTTTATCCTCAGCTGCTGGAATTGGGTTTTAAAATACCAGTCAAACCTCAGGGCGCTTTTTACCTCTATTGTGATTGTAGTGCTCATACGAATGACAGCGTGACTTTTGCTCATGAGCTTTTACAAGCAACTGGTGTGGCAATCACTCCAGGGATTGATTTTGGCAGTAACCAACCCGAACGCTATGTTCGTTTTGCATATACCAGAGATATCAACTATCTGGAGCAGGCTGTGCAGCGCTTAAAAGGTTTTTTAGAACAAAGTTAGACCAATAAAAAAATGAAATATGCTGAACCCTTAATAAAAGCACGTTTAATCAAACGTTATAAACGCTTTTTGGCCGATGTTGAGTTGTTTGAACTTGATGAAGAAACGCAGCAGCCTAAACAAATGACCATTCATACTGCTAACACCGGCTCCATGACAGGGTGTGCGCTTCCCGGCAGTATCGTGTGGATAAGTAATAGTCATAATCTCAAACGTAAATATCTTTATAGCTGGGAGTTATCCACGGTGCAGGATGCCAGCTCTAAAGAAGGTTCTTTAATCGGTATTAATACTCTGCTGGCTAACAAATTAGTTAAAGAAGCGATTGAAAAAGGCTATATTTCTGAACTTGCGGAGGTGAAAAAAATTGACACAGAAGTACCCTATGGAGCAGAGAACAGTCGTATTGATTTATTAGTCACCCAGAACAATGGTCAGCAATGCTATATTGAGGTGAAAAACGTCACCGCCAGTTTTGAACCGGGTGTTGCCGCTTTTCCTGATGCAGTGACTGCTCGCGGTACCAGGCATTTGCGTGAATTAGAGTTAATGGTACAGCAGGGACATCGCGGCATTATTCTCTTTTGTGTTCAGCGTGAAGATATTAAGCAGGTTCGAGCCGCGGCGGAGATTGATCCTCTATATGCACAAACACTTGCTCAGGTGAAAAAAAATGGTGTAGAAGTGCTGGCCTATGGTGTCCGTTTTTCAAGTGATCCCACTCCAAGCGAAATTAATCTAACGACAAAATTGTCTACTCAGTTAACTCCTAAATACATTTTTGAGTGACATGAGGATGTCAACTGATTATTCCAGGTTTAATGTAATTGTGATGTAGTTTTGATATTTTGCGAATGTTACAAAAATATTACACAATGTTACAGAAATATTACAAGAAATGTGTTAACAAAATAAAAACATAAGAGTATACTGATATTTATGTTGTGAAATAGTTCAAAAAAGCCATTCAAGATCAATAAACATTTTTCTGTCTCCAGCTATTCGAACTTTATCTAAGAAGAAAGCACATCAAATTTAATCGCTGATAGCTATTATCAGATGATACGAATAGTACTTAATTCAAGCCACTCATAACTGATTAGATTCTAAAACTAAATAAATTCGTTTTAAAGGATTAAAAATACGAATTTCTGACTAAAATAATAAAAAATTATTGGATTCCACTTAATTATGATCAGAAAAATATTTTTACCGACTATTTTATTTGTCCTTGCCTACGGTTTCTGGGTCAGCCCTGATTTTAAAGAAATATCTTCTGGTGTTGCTATTTTTCTCTTTGGTATGCTGTTTCTGGAAGAAGGATTCAAGGCCTTTACTGGTGGTCTATTAGAAAAACTGCTACAGAAAACCACCAACAAGTTATGGAAAAGTGTCAGTTTTGGCGTTGTATCCACGACACTGATGCAGTCCAGCTCATTAGTCTCAGTTATTACCATTTCATTTCTCAGTGCCGGGCTGATCAGTCTGGCTGCAGGTATTGGTATCATCTTTGGTGCTAATCTTGGTACCACCACGGGTGCCTGGCTGATTGCCGGTTTTGGCCTCAAGGTAAAAATTTCTGCCTATGCAATGCCGATGCTGG
>WTAX01000210.1 GCA_013139395.1 Gammaproteobacteria bacterium
TCGTAATAGATTGGCGATTGTTCCATAATAAAACTGGCAGAGATCTCCATTCAAAAGTGTTTTGTAGAGATTATTAACATCTTCCACTCTGGACTTCTTCAATATTTTTGTAATTTTATTATCTAAGTCTGCATGGGTAAATATTAGCGGCATTCATGGAGTTATTAAATTTTTTTGTTGAAAAAAATTTGCGCAAAAGTCATCATGAAAATCGATCACTTTGCAATTTTTCATTGAGTTACCGATTAAATACGTGGGGATAACTCAGCTTTGATCATAATATTATGTCTTTTGGATGAACGTAAACACCTTCCCTGTATAAGGCGCTTCCCCTTATTGATCTGTTTAGATATAACTTTAAGTTTTAAACTTATATCTTTACATTTTTTTTCATCCTTTTCATTTTTCAATTGCTCTTCAAGCTTTAGCTCTTGAGCTTTCAGCTTACTTAATATTTTTTTCATGTTGTCATTAAATTTTTTATTAGGAATTTCTTCTTTAAAAAATTCTTTTATATAATTTTGTGTTTTTTCAAATATCATTAGAGTTGGCCTTTTATATTTAATTAAATGCTTATTTACTCATTAAAATGACTTTTTAAAATTCTATAAAAACAAGGATAGGTTCAGGATATATGATATTTGTGACAGTATTATTACAAGTAATATAATATTTCTAAGTTTTTAAGGCCAAGGTTTGGGACAGGCAGGAGTCGACCCAGAACCGTCCTTTAGAAGGTGCTGATATTGCCAACAATAGAGACAGATATCGAATACATTTTGTAGACGAAATCTCGATTTGATGAAGAGGTAGAACTTCTGTTCTTATGGGTTCGTGTCTGTGTAGAAATGACGGGCTCAATAATTTGCAAATACACCCAGATAATTAGGGTTTTCACAATCACATGAGGAAGCAAAAGACTGGGTTGTGTTATGTGGAGTAACATATTGATTATGCGGTTTTATAAAGGGGTTACTGCCTATTTTTTGAACAGGCGGAAGATAGTTATAAATATTTCCAACCACATTGGTATGATTATCTGCATCGTTTTTTAAAGAAAACTGATATTTATGTTGAGGATTCGAAAATGGATTACTACCGATTTTCTGAGTAGGTGAAATATAGGTATATTGGACCTGAAAAGGCTTATCATTGTCCTGAAAAGTTAAAGGTATTTCATGTTGATACTGCCAAATTTCCCGTTCACTATTGATATTTCTCTGTTCTTGAATAAGATCGCTGACATAAATAAAAGATTGTTCATCAGCATAAACAACATCTAATACAATAAAATTCCATACAACACTGACGACGACAAGTATTGCCTTGTGTAAAACAGAGATGTGTGTTGATTGAATTTTGAACATTTTACTATTCCTAAATTGCTATTCATTTACTATATTAGTATACGCTTTTATTATTATATAGCAATCTTTTAATTTACCTATTGACTTAATGCAACATCCTATTAGGCAATTGTTTTAAGGGCATTTTTCCAAAAATTACATGGATCATTTTTATAGAATTCCAGGTATTAGTGGATTCCCTCCGAATACCCGTTCTCATCCTAATTGGTGATTGCAAGATAACTCGTTTATTCGGCTGGATTAGTGGCGTTGCGGGCGTTGCGGGCGTTGCGGAATATTGAAGTGCTAAGGTTGGAAATTCAATGATACTTTGCAACTTATAAACTGAAAATTGTATCAGTTTGGTGATTCAGTCTATATGAAAAGGATGTGAATAATTCAGCAAAAGTAAGCAAAAATATACCAGGTATGCTGTTTGGGTCGAATTTCCCCCCATTTTTGAACGAACAAAGCCCCACTGGCGAAAATTAAGAAAGTGGCAGTATGAGATAAAATTCAGAAGCTTGGCTATAATTGATTTAAGACCCCCTTAGGAAGTCATTTGGATTCAGCTATCATATTATCTTTGGAAGTGATAACCAGGCGTTGAAGATGTTAGAAATACAGACTAAAAAATATCTTGAACTAAATGCGCTATTATTATGGTAGCAAACCATTTTAAAACATGGCCACTATGAAACGCAGGCAGTTTTTAAAAAAAACGATAGCATTTCCCTTATTAGCCAATGGCATATTGTCCATTAGAAGCATGGCTGCGCCAAAAATTTATGCTGAACATTTAAATAAAAGAAATCTTCCCATGTATCAAAACTATTCAGAAAAAAAAAGGCACAAGGATCCTTTAATTCGTCTGTTTCTTTGTGGGGATGTGATGACTGGACGGGGTATCGATCAAATTTTGCCAAACCCCAGTGAGCCTCAGATTTATGAATCCTACATGAGAAATGCTTTAGGCTATGTATATCTGGCTGAAAAACGTAATGGCGCTATTGATAAACCTGTCAGTTATGACTATGTCTGGGGCGATGCATTACAGGCATTAAATCATTTAGCGCCTGATGTACGTATCATTAACCTGGAAACCAGCATCACTACTAATAATCATTATTGGCCAGGAAAAGGTATTCAATACCGTATGCATCCCAACAATATTGACTGTCTGAAAGCCGCTGATATAGATATTTGTACATTGGCGAATAACCACGTCCTTGATTGGAATCATGAAGGGCTCAGGCAGACCTTATCTAGTTTGCATAAGGCGAACATCCAGACAGCAGGCGCAGGTGTTGATTTAGCTGAAGCTCAAAGACCTGCTGTGTTTGAAATTCCCGAAAAAGGACGTGTGCTGATATTTTCATTTGCTGATAGCAGTAGTGGTACACCTAATAGCTGGAAAGCATCACATCAGAGAGCTGGAGTCAATCTGTTAGACAATTTATCTGATCAGACCCTATACCAGCTGGCAAGTCATGTCAGTGCGATAAAAAGAGAAAATGATATCATAATAGCTTCCATTCACTGGGGAGGAAACTGGGGGTATGATATTGACTTACAACATCGCAAATTTGCCCATGGGTTAATTGAACAGGCTGGTTTTGATATAATTCACGGTCATTCTTCCCATCACCCTAAAGGTATTGAAGTATACAAAAATAAACCAATTATTTATGGGTGTGGCGACTTTTTAAATGACTATGAAGGGATTTCGGGACAAGAATCCTATAGAGGCGACCTTGGTTTCATGTATTTTTTAACCATAAATGCAAAAACAGGTGATTTAATCCGCATGCAATTAATCCCTACGCAAATAAAACAATTTAGAATACAGTATGCAGATAAAGCGGATAGTCTGTGGTTACAACAGATGATGAATCGTGAAGGACAAAAGTTAGGCTCCCAGGTAGCTCTCGAAAATAATGAGTTGCTTTTAAGTTGGTGATTAGCCAACGATATCTTAATCCCAGGAGATAAATGTATTGTTCAAATCAGATTCATTTTAATATCAGTATTCTTATGAAGAATTCTAATTATTTCAGGTGATATCTGTGAACGTCCATTATTGCTGGTGGGTTCAACTGATCAACGCAATACATACATTAAATCTCTCAGCTGGTGTTTCATAGTCCAATGTTTTTCGTGGTCGTTCATTCAATCGACGAGCCACTGCATTGAATTTTCTGTTCTATCTCAAAACAACCCAGAACCAGCCGGGTCCAGGGTAAACACCGAATATTCAATCTGTTTGCTCATATGATGTACTACTGCAGTCACGCCGCCGCATGAGTCCTCCACAAGGTCTTGCCACATCACGTCAAGCATCATATCCAGGTTGTCTCGCAATTGCGCCTCCATCCCAGACTTTTCATGTTCATGCTCAGTAGCACTCCAGGTCGCAGC
>WTAX01000256.1 GCA_013139395.1 Gammaproteobacteria bacterium
ATTTTGAGCATATAAGGACATCATCACTTCATAAGTCACAATTTGCACAGCAGAAGCCACATTTAGAGATTGATAATCAGGATTAGTAGGAATATTGATCAGTTTATGACAAAGCCCTACCTCTTCATTGGTGAGCCCCGTTCTTTCCCGTCCAAAGACCAGTGCGACTTCACGCTCCTCTGCTTCTTTAATAGACAAAGCCCCTGCTTCACGCCCATCAATAAAGTCATGCTGCAGCTTTCTTTCCCGTGCCGTAGTGCCAAGCACTAAATGACAACCGCTTAATGCTTCTTCAAATGAAGAACAAACCGTTGCTTTAGTCAATAAATCATCAGCTCCCGAGGCCATTGCCGTCGCTTCATAATTAGGAAATTGCTTCGGGTTAACAAGATAAAGTCTGCTTAAGCCCATATTTTTCATGACTCTGGCAGCCGCACCAATATTGCCGGGGTGAGAAGTGTTGATCATAACAACACGAATATTATCTAGACTCATATAAACCTGTTTATTTAAAAATTGTAAGCAGTGATTATTATTTAATTCAATTACTTAAAAGGGCAAGTGAATTTTAACATGTATTGATGTTATAATAGACGGCTAATTTGCTCTTTAATACTTTTTCTGTGCTTTTTATGGGGATCCCAAATGCATCCTATGCTTACTATTGCTGTTCGTGCAGCCCGTGCTGCCGGTACGGTTATTTACCGCTCTATGGACAAGGTTGATAATTTAAAAATTACCACCAAGGCCGCCAATGATTTTGTTAGTGATGTTGATCGTCAGGCAGAAATGGCTATTATTGATATTATTAAAAAAGCCTATCCCGATCATGCTATCAAAGCAGAAGAAAATGGCGAACTACAGGGTAATCCTGATTTTCAATGGATTATTGATCCCCTGGACGGCACCACTAACTTCCTGCATGGCTTCCCGCAATTTGCTGTATCCATTGCCTTTAAACAAAATGGTCGCCTGTCACAGGCTGTTGTTTTTAATCCGGTCAATCAAGAACTCTTTACTGCCAGCCGTGGTGAAGGTGCAATGCTTAATGACCGCCGCATTCGTGTCTCTAAACAAAGAGGTTTAGAAGGCGCTTTATTGGGTACGGGATTTCCATTTAAAGATCAACAACATCTGGACACTTACATGGAAACGTTTAAAGCACTGTTTCCTATGACTGCCGGTATCAGAAGACCCGGTTCAGCTGCTCTTGATTTAGCCTATGTTGCTGCCGGACGCATGGATGGTTTTTGGGAAATTGGTTTAAATGACTGGGATATGGCGGCTGGCGCTTTATTGGTAAAAGAAGCGGGCGGTTTAATTGGTGATTTTGCCGGTGGCGATGATTATCTTGAAACAGGGAATGTCGTAGCAGGCACGCCTAAGGTATTTAAAGAAATCCTGCAGACAATTAAACCACATCTGAGCCCGGAGCTGGCACGATAATAGATAATTTGATTTCATTGCGGTTCTTCACAATTGAGAATAAAAGGCGAACAAGAAACAAAAGGGGGTAGCACTCATTTTGTTCCTTTTCATGCTTAATTGATCTTCCCCTTCTGTCCTGACCAAATTTCACCCCAGGTAAAAACCCTAAAAACAGTAATATTTAACCAATTTTTGACTGGACATCTTCTTTTTTATGCAAGATATGGAACACTTTTATTCCATAGTCTGTGATCTTATAAAAGAAAATATGCTCACCATGCTCATGACGGTGATATTCATAAAATTCACGACCGAGTTTGGGCTGCTCTGCCAATAGCTCAAACGCCTCATGTAGCGACGTATAATACTCATCAGCCTTTTTTTCGCCAAAGTTTAAAATCGAATATTCATAAATCTTGCCGATGGTCCTGGTCGCATCATTGGATAGCTTATAACTTGCCATCGTTTATCAGTCTTTCCTTGACGCTTTTCATGATATCCAGAACATTATACTCACTTGTACCACTTTGTTCTGATTGTCTTAAAAGAGTTAACAGTTTTTGCTCGTCAGAAAGTTTTTCACGGTCTTTTCTGACCAAATCGCGTATATATTCACTTTCATTATGATAGTCGCCGGAATTTACACGGCTTTTTATAAAGCCGCGCAGTTGATCTGATAAAGAAACGCTCATTGAAGCCATAATGTATTCTCCTTCTATACTGCAATAATAGCATTTAATACTACCTGTTGCTATCAAACAATATTGAGCGACCCCAGCTAGGCGTACCAGCACACCCCGCAATCGTTTTCAAAGACACCTATCCAAACGACCCTTGATTAAACTTCTTCGTAAACTTCTTCTTCCTGCTCACCTTCTTTCTTCACTGGTGCTAAATCTTCTTTACTGATATCCATTGCCACTAATACCGAGCTGGCCACATAGACAGAAGAGTAAGTACCCACAAGTACACCTGCTAATAGTGCTGTTGCAAAACCGTGGATCAGTTCGCCGCCAAAGATAAACAGGGCAAATAATACTAATAAGGTGGTCAATGACGTAATTAAGGTTCTTGACAGGGTTTGATTTAATGATGAATCAATGACTTCAATGGCATCACCTTTACGGA
>WTAX01000154.1 GCA_013139395.1 Gammaproteobacteria bacterium
CTTATGTCCTTTCATGTTTCCTCTTAATATACGAAAGAAGTTATTATCTTGAGTCAATTTAAATTTTTTTATCGTGATGGCTGTCATTTGTGTGAAGACATGTATCAACTTATTCATCCCTATGAAACTAGCCATAAGCTCAGCATTGAGTTGATTAATATTGATCAAGATACTTCATTGCAGGAAAAATACGGTCTGTTAATTCCTGTTCTTACTGATCAGAATGAACAGGAAATTTGTCATTATTTTTTTGATAAAATCAGTTTTGAGCGTGCTCTTGAGTGTAAAAATCAATAATTAGTTATTTTTTATAGCCATTGTGTTTGTACAGGTTCATATATCATTGAGTTTACGTTAATAGTAGCTCTACTTTTGTCCTGTTATTTGTTATGATTCACCGCTTATTTTTTTAAAACACAAGATATGATCTTCTGGAGATTGAGTGGCTGAATTAGAATTTATACGTAATTTTTCAATTATTGCCCATATTGACCATGGAAAATCCACATTAGCAGACCGGATCATTCAGATTTGCGGTGGTTTAAGCGATCGTGAGATGCAGGCTCAAGTTCTTGATTCTATGGATATTGAACGTGAGCGCGGCATCACAATTAAGGCACAAAGTGTTTCTCTGGATTATCAGGCGAAGGATGGTAATACGTATCAGCTGAACTTTATTGACACTCCCGGACATGTTGATTTTTCCTATGAAGTATCACGATCTCTGGCTGCTTGTGAAGGAGCATTATTAGTAGTAGATGCTTCTCAGGGTGTCGAAGCGCAAAGTGTAGCCAATTGCTATACAGCCATAGAGCAGGGACTGGAAGTGTTACCTGTTTTAAATAAAATTGATTTACCAGCGGCAGATCCTGATCGTGTTATCACAGAAATTGAAGAAGTTATTGGCCTTGATGCTATTGAAGCACCTCATTGCAGTGCTAAAACAGGCGAGGGTGTAGAGGAATTACTGGAATATCTGGTGAAGCATATTCCTGCACCAGCAGGTGATAGAGATGCGCCATTACAGGCACTGATTATTGATTCCTGGTTTGATTCATATTTGGGTGTGGTTTCTCTGGTGCGCGTAATGCAGGGAACTCTTAAGCGTAAAGATAAGATGCTGGTGATGTCAACCGGACGATCACATGGTGTTGATGGTATTGGTATTTTTACTCCTAAGCGAGAGCCAAAAGAATTTTTGACTGCTGGTGAGGTAGGCTACGTTATTGCCGGAATTAAAGATATCTATGGTGCTCCGGTGGGTGATACGTTAACCACCGCACATTATCCTTGCGATAAACCATTAAAAGGCTTCAAAGAAATTCAACCACGAGTTTTTGCCGGTCTTTTTCCTGTTTCTTCAGATGATTATGAAAATTTACGTCAAGCATTGGCAAAACTAAAACTTAATGATGCGGCGCTGTTTTTTGAACCTGAAGTATCTCAGGCATTAGGTTTTGGTTTTCGTTGTGGTTTTCTGGGTATGCTGCACATGGAAATTATTCAGGAACGACTTGAGCGTGAATATGACTTAGATCTGATCACTACTGCACCAACGGTTATTTTTCAAGTATTAACCACTAAGGGTGAGACGATTCAGGTTGATAATCCCGCATCATTGCCGGAACGCTCAACCATTGCAGAGATCCGTGAACCTATCATTTCGGCCAATATCCTGTTGCCGCATGAATATGTAGGTAATGTTATTGGACTTTGTATTGAAAAACGCGGTGTGCAGAAAAAAATGCAATATGTCGGTAATCAGGTCAATATGACCTTTGAAATGCCGATGAATGAGGTGGTGCTGGATTTCTTTGATCGTTTGAAATCCGTCAGCCGCGGCTTTGCTTCTTTGGAATATCACTTTGAACGTTTTGAAGCTTCAAAATTGGTTAAAATGGATATTTTAATTAATGGTGAACCCGTTGATGCCTTGTCACTGATTATTCACGAAGACTTAGCGTTAAGCCGTGGTCGTGAATTAACAGAAAAAATGAAAGAACTGATTCAAAGACAAATGTTTGATGTAGCTATTCAGGCCGCAATTGGTTCAAAAGTTATTGCCAGAACCAATGTTAAAGCATTGAGAAAAAATGTGACGGCCAAATGTTACGGTGGTGACATCAGTCGGAAAAGAAAATTATTAGAAAAACAAAAAGCGGGTAAGAAACGTATGAAGCAGGTAGGAAATGTTGAAATTCCTCAAGAAGCCTTTTTGGCCGTGCTTCATATAGGCAAGGATTAAATTCCAGGTTAAATACCCGATTAACGTTGAAAAAGTCAGTTTCTGCTGAATTAGAGAAAAGAAAAAGAGATTATAGAATGGATTTTGATATTGCATTAGTGCTTGTTGTTTTGACCTTTGTTTCTGGTATTGTCTGGTTAATGGATAAATTCCTTTGGGAAAAAGATCGACAGGCTAAACAATATGCAGAAATTGAACGTAAAGGAAAAGACATTACTGATCAGGAACGTGATGGCTTATTAGCTGATCCCATAATAGTTGATTATGCAAAATCATTATTTCCAGTTTTTTTTATTGTCTTGATCCTGCGCTCCTTTATTTTTGAACCCTTTCGTATCCCATCTCAATCAATGATGCCTAATCTATGGGTTGGTGACTTTATTCTTGTTAATAAATTCAGCTATGGTGTACGCTTACCCGTGCTTAATACAGAAATCTTTGATTATGGTAAGCCTCAAAATGGTGATGTGGCAGTCTTCAGATATCCGGTAAACCCGGCAATCAATTTTATTAAACGGGTTATTGGCGTGCCGGGTGATCATGTGGTTTATAAAAATAAATTACTTTATATTAATGATAAAGTCATGTCTCAGGAATTATTAGGTCCCTACAAAGGTGAAGGCTCGGGTAAAAAAATGACTGGTTCTTCACATAAAAATGAGGATCTGCTGGGCATTGAACATGATATTCTACTGGTCCCCCATAAACCAGACTTGAGCCATATGTACTTTTCTGAGTTTTATAAAAATGGTCATATAGACTTGATTGTCCCGCAAGGAAAATACTTCGTCATGGGTGATAATCGTGATGAAAGTCACGATAGCCGCTTTTGGGGGCTTGTTCCAGAAGACAACTTAGTTGGCAAGGCTTTCATTATCTGGTTTAATTGGGATGTTGGTCAGGGGCTTTTCTGGGAGCGTATTGGTAATTCAATTGATTAAGCATATAGATGAACTATACTGTTTAAAATCAAATATAAACTATTGTTAAGGTATAAGGATTTAAAATGTTAAAACAGAGTTTTAAATACAAACAGCAGAAAGGTTTTACATTCGTTGGCTGGATTGTTGTACTTGCTATCTTTCTCTTCTTTGCTTATCTTGGCATGGTTGTCACACCAGCGGTGATAGGTGATCATACGACGGATAGAATATTGGAATCTCTTAAACAAGAGCCTGGAATAACACAAAAATCTAAAAGAGAAATCTGGAAGCTTATTGAAAATCGTATGATCGTTAATCAGGTCAGAAATTTAACACAAGATGACTTTGAGATTGTCAAAGAAGGCGACATATTAACTGTTTATCTGGAATACGATGATAAAATTCATTTTATGGGTAATGTGTATATTCTTATTGAACGCAATAAATCTGTAGAGCTGGTTCGTAATTGAACACTAACCTTAAAAATCTTAGCAACAAACTGGGTTACACATTTCGAGATTTAAAGTTGTTAGAACTGGCACTAAGCCATCGCAGTATCGGTAAAAAAAATAACGAGCGTCTGGAATTTCTGGGTGACTCTGTTATTGGTTATGTGATGGCTGAAGAACTTTATCAGCGTTTTAACGATGAAAATGAAGGTAATTTGAGTCGCTATCGTTCATTACTGGTAAAAGGTGATACGCTTGCCAGTATTGCTCGTCAATTTGATGTCGGGCAATATCTTAAACTGGGTGGCGGTGAATTAAAAAGTGGTGGTTTTCGTCGTGCATCTATTTTGGCTGATGCAATGGAAGCAATCATTGGTGCCATTACATTAGATTCTGATATTGAACAAGCCAGAGCCTGTATCTTGTCCTGGTATAAAGAGCGCCTGAATAATATCAAGTCGCTTGATCTCAAAGATCCCAAAACCCGTTTACAAGAATATCTTCAAGCCCAAAAATTTGACTTGCCGCAATATAAAGTGATTTCAGTTAATGGTAAAGAGCATGCTCAAATTTTTCAGGTTGACTGTTACGTCAAAGAACTCAGTCTTAATATTACCTCAGAAGGCAGTAATCGACGAGCAGCTGAACAGAAAAGCGCTGAGCTTATGCTTGAACAGATTGAAATTAATAAGTAATTAAATTTGTAACTACTCAGCATAAAAATAAGTGGCCATAGGCTTAACAAGTGTTATTTAGAAATACACTGAATAGTTACTTAAATTTTTACTAATCACTTAATTTAACTCCTGAATTTAAAGAACCTTAACCTAAAAATATTAAATATGACAATAGCTGACTTTCCTGATAACTATCGAAGTGGTTATGTAGCCATTATTGGCCGTCCCAATGTGGGTAAATCAACCTTATTGAATTATATACTGGGCTTTCATTTAAGCATTACGTCTAAAAAGCCTCAAACTACCCGGCATCGTTTGCTTGGTATAAAAACCACAAAGACAGCTCAGGCAGTTTATATCGATACTCCAGGTCTTCATCAAAAGCATAAGGGGGCAATTCATCGTTATATGAACAAAGAGGCTATGACCACTTTGCAGGATGTTGATGTGATTGTCTTTGTCGTTGATGGTATTAAATTAACAGAAGAAGATGAGTATGCTATCGAATTATTAGAAAAATGTGATCAACCTATAATTCTGGCAGTTAATAAAATTGATAAAATTAGTAACAAGGAACGACTATTACCCTTTATTGACAAGCTCAGTCAACGCCTGGCTTTCGCTCATATTGTACCTGTTTCTGCTTCTAAGGGGAGTAATGTTGCTGAACTTGAACAGCATATTGAAGAGCATTTACATTGTTCACCTGCGTATTTCCCCGAAGAACAAATTACCGACAAAACGGATCGCTTTCTTGCTTCAGAATTAATTCGTGAAAAGCTCATGCGTTTATTAGGTCAGGAATTACCTTATGCGGTTGCCGTTGAAGTGGAAGCATTTGAAGAAGAAGCATCCATAATAAAAATTTCCGGCATTATCTGGGTTGAGCGCAGTAATCAGAAAAGCATTATTATTGGTAATAAAGGCCAGCAGCTTAAAGAAATCGGTAAGCAGGCCCGCATATCAATGGAACGCCTGTATGACAAAAAAGTATTTTTAAAACTCTGGGTCAAAGTTAAAGATGGCTGGTCAGATGATGAACGGGCACTAAGGAGCCTGGGTTACTTTGATTTTTCTGATAATGATAAACAATAGAATTAATCTGGACAATAAATCAGCAGTTGTACTTCATTATTATCATTATAGGAATACCAGCCTTATTGTTAACTTTTTTGTCAGCGATTTTGGCAAGGTCAGTGCGATTGCCAGGGGTGTTAAAGGAAAAAAAACAAAGCAAAATCAATTTGCTTTATTGCAGCCTTTTCAACAACTTAATATTTCTCTAACGGGCAGGCAGGAACTGCTTATCCTGAAAAATATTGAATCGACATCAGTTAACTGGAAATTATCCGGCAAATCATTGTATTGTGCCTATTACCTCAATGAGTTGTTATTACGATTATTACCCTCACACTCAGATTGTCAGCAGATCTTCAGCCTTTATGACAATATCTTAACTCTACTTTCCCATGACGCCGCTGAGTTATCAGATACTGACAGCCGGCAACAGCCGGCAATTAATTATGAGATCCCTTTAAGAATATTTGAATTAAAGTTATTAGAATTTTTGGGTTATGGTCTTAATCTGAGTCATGAAATAGAGACAGGCTTGCTGATTGAAGCTGATAAACAATACTACTACGTCATCGATGCAGGTCCTTGTTATATCAAACCACTTGATAACAACTATTGTCCTGTTAGTGGTTGTACACTGATAGATTTGAATAATCTCCAGTTTAGTGATCGTAAAACCTTGCATGAAAGCAAACAACTATTAAAATGGGCGCTTGCCGGGCATTTAGGTGATAAACCTTTAAAAAGTCGGGAAATGTTTAAGCAGCTGTATTGTTTATAATCATAGACTTTTTTAGAAAAACTAAACTTAATTGTCATATAAAGAGGATAAAATCTTGAGTAATACATCACCCATTCTTCTGGGAGTTAATATTGATCATATTGCCACATTACGGCAGGCCAGAGGTACTCGTTATCCTGATCCTGTTAAGGCAGCTATGGATGTTGAACTTGCCGGAGCGGATAGTATCACCTTACATTTAAGAGAAGATCGTCGTCATATTCAAGAGCGGGATGTTTATCTTATCAATGATGTTCTGCAAACCAGAATGAATCTGGAAATGGCGGTAACGGATGCAATGCTCAATATTGCTGAAAAAGTAAAACCATCAGATTGTTGTCTGGTACCTGAAAAACGAGAAGAATTGACGACAGAAGGCGGTCTGGATGTCGCCTCACAAATTGAAAAAATGACTGATGCCTGCCTGCAATTAAAAGAAGCTGGCGTGCGAGCTTCATTGTTTATTGATGCCGATAAAAAACAAATTGATGCTGCAGTTCAGGTGAATGCCCCTGTTATTGAAATTCATACCGGCCATTATGCTGATTATAATGGTATTGCTCAGAAAAATGAGTTTGCACGGATCAAAGAGGGAATACTGTATGCGAAATCTTTAGGCTTGCAGGTTAATGCAGGTCATGGCTTACATTATCATAATGTTCAAAAAATTGCTGCACTGACGGATATTGAAGAGCTTAATATCGGCCATGCTATTATTGCTCAAGCCCTTTTTACAGGCTTAGCTAACGCAGTAAAAGAAATGAAAGCGTTAATGATAGAAGCTAGAAAATAGTCTTTTTTCATACAGCCACAAAAATATAGTTAATGATACTTTATGCAAGCTACTAATTTACAAGAAAAATTTGAAAAACTGCGCAGTAACAAATTGTTTGAACTTTTTGTTATTTCAATTATTATCTTTTCGGCATTAGTTATTGGAGCTAAAACTTATGATATCTCTTCGTCAACACTCTGGTTGGTGCGATTATTAGATTGGTTTATTACTTTTTTCTTTCTGACAGAGATCATTATTCGTTTTTTAGGTGAAAAACACAAAAATGAATTCTTTAAGCAGGGTTGGAATATTTTTGATACTCTGATTGTTGTCACCAGTCTTATACCTGTTGAAGATAGTGAATTAGCCATTATTGGCCGCTTGATTCGAATTTTTCGTGTTCTGCGAATGGTTTCAATCATTCCTGAACTAAAAATGTTATTAAACTCATTTCTGATTGCATTACCACAATTAGGTTATATTGTGGCTTTAATGTTTATCATATTTTATATTTATGCTGCAATTGGCAGTACTTTTTTTGCCGGCATCAATCCGGAGCTTTGGGGTGATATTGCTATTTCAATGCTCACCTTATTTCGAGTCATGACGTTTGAAGACTGGACAGATGTCATGTATGAAACAATGACAGTTTATCCATTAAGCTGGCTTTATTACCTTAGCTTTATCTTTTTTACTGCTTTTGCTTTTCTCAATATGGTCATTGGTGTTGTTGTGAATGTACTTAATGAAGAGCATGAACGAATAAGAAAAGAAGAAGAGCTTGATAATAAACAGGTTACTTTGGAAATATTAGATAATAAGATTGATGAATTAAAGAAATTAATCATGCAAGAACGCCCCTGATACATTTATAAAGATACCTTTATTTCTTATTGTAAATTATAGAAAGTTGATCTATCTTTATGATAAACCAGAATTTTAATTAAAGTTTGAATATACCTTCTTTAATAAAAGTTGTTAAACAATTTTTGTTCAACAAGAACAAGAAACAGTACACATTTTGACAAAATGAGTACTGCTAGTTTCTATATTGAGAATATGTTCACGAAATTAGTTTGATTGAAGCTTTAAAATTGATTTGTAAGGATTTTTTGTACAGGGATGCTCTTCTTTATGCTTTTTGTTCATAAAAATAGGGGTTGATGAAATGATGACTTTATTTGTTCTAGCCTGTGTATTTCTTGTTCTTATTACTGTTCCAGTTTAAAGATATACTTTACTAAAAGACTTTTATTTTAAAGCAATATTTATTTCTCTGGTTTGGTGTATGATATAAGTTTAACTTTAAGCTTAATTCAAATGAATTTGCCGGATTATCTGATGTAGGGATAAATATAGCACCTATGGTAATGCATAACTTACTATTTAAAAAAATTATTGTATTATTGATAATTCTTAGCCTGTTGTCCTTAATTACCTGGAATGGATTTAATTTCTATAACATGCTCACTGATAAGCCTGAGGCAGTTCAGCACGCTCCGGTTACGGCTTTAAAATCACAGTCAAAAAAAATACCTTCTCCTAACACCATTTCTCAATGGC
>WTAX01000465.1 GCA_013139395.1 Gammaproteobacteria bacterium
TCCGATCTGGAGTGCAGGCACCGGAGGCATCCTGGGGCAGTATGATTCGCGATGGTACGCAATACCTTCTTATGGCACCTCATATGGTACTCGTTCCGGGTATTTCATTGATGTTAGTAGTGCTGGCGGTTAATATGCTGGGTGATGCAGTACGTGATAAACTGGATGTGAAGAGTAATAAATAAATTGTACATAGAGATACTCTTTTCTCGTTAATAATAGACAGCTTTAGGCGAATGAATTCGCCTCTACATGACAGTATTGCATAGTGTAGGGGCGAATTTATTCGCCTGATAGAACTAATTTAATCGATTTAAGGAAACAATATGACGCTTGGTCCGGTTATGGTGGATATTGCAGGGCAGGAGTTAACTGCCGATGATAAGGTTTTACTGGCTGATCCCTTAGTGGGCGGGGTGATTTTATTTAGCCGTAATTATCATTCTCTGCAACAATTAGAAAAGCTGGTGCAGGCTATTCAGGCGCTGAAAAAGCCAAGATTATTAATTGCAGTGGATCAGGAAGGCGGGCGGGTGCAGCGTTTTAAAGATGGTTTTACTATCCTGCCTGCTATGCGCCGTTTTGGAGAAATTTATAATACTGATCAAAAAATGGCTTTGCATCTGGCACAGCAATGCGGCTGGCTAATGGCCAGTGAAGTGTGTTCCACTGGTGTTGATATTAGTTTTGCACCAGTATTAGATATTGATAAAGGGATTAGCTCTGTCATTGGCGACAGAGCCTTTCATCAGGATCCATTTGTTGTTGGTAAAATAGCTCAGGCTTTTATTGCAGGTATGGATGAAGCAGGAATGCAGGCAACTGGCAAGCATTTTCCCGGACATGGTTCCATTGCTGCTGATTCACATGTGGCTATGCCTGTTGATGAGCGTAATCTGCGCGAGATTGAAATGGATGATCTCAGACCCTTTCAATTTATGATAGATGCGGGTCTTAATGCCTTAATGATGGCTCATGTTATCTATTCGCGTATTGATCCACTACCGGCAGGTTTTTCCAGTTTCTGGATGAAAACTATTTTACGCGATAAAATGCACTTTCAGGGCGCTATTTTCAGTGATGATCTCAGTATGGAAGGGGCGGTAATTGCAGGCGATTATATTCAACGTGCGAAAATATCATTGGCTGCTGGTTGCGATATGATCCTTGTCTGCAATAATCGTGCAGCAGCCTGGGATGTGGTTAAAAGTCTGGCTGGTTATGAAAATCCAGCATCCAGTTTGCGTCTGGCTCATTTACACCGTAAACACCCCATTAGTCGGGAAACACTGGTGAGCGAACCACGCTGGAAAGAAGCAAAATCACAATTAGAAAAATATGTTGATGAGCCTTCATTAGATTTATTAGACCCGACAAATTACAGTAATTAATGAACAAATAGTAAGAGGATTGTATGGAATCAGCTGAGTTTGAATTAAAACAATGGTTATTACAACTTGAATTTTTACATGGCGATGGTCTTTGGGTTAGTGAAGTTTTTTTAATTGTACTTATCGCATTGGTACTTGATTTTATTAAAAAACGCGTACTAAAGAAAGTTCATCGCCAATTAGAAAAAACAGAAAATCCCTGGGATGATGCTTTTATAGAATCCGTTTCAAAACCACTATCTGCTTTTATCTGGCTATGGGGAATTTCTATTGCTGCTACTGTCATTGCAGATGCCAATGATGTGAGTGTTTATGATTCTATTGTTCAACCGGTCCGGCATGTGGGCAGTATTATTATCCTGACCTGGTTTGTATTACGCATGATTGTTCGTATTGAACGTAATATTATAAAAATAGGTCGTGCCAGAGAAGATACTTATGATATCAGTACCGTTCATGCGATAACCAAGCTGATTAAGGTCTCTGTTTTTATTACCGGGGCATTGATTATGCTTCAGGAATTAGGTATTAGTGTTACTGGTGTGCTGGCCTTTGGTGGTATTGGCGGTATGGCTATTGGCTTTGCGGCTAAAGATCTGCTGTCAAACTTTTTCGGTGGTCTGATGTTATATCTTGACCGGCCGTTTGCCGTAGGTGACTGGATCCGTTCACCGGATAGAAATATTGAAGGTACGGTAGAAATTATCGGCTGGCGTTTAACCATGATACGTACGTTTGATAAGCGTCCTCTTTATATTCCTAATTCAACATTTGCCAGTATTTCCGTTGAAAATCCTTCGCGTATGACTAACCGACGGATTAAAGAAACCATTGGAATACGCTATGATGATAGTGATAAACTGGAACCGATCATTAATGATGTACGCACTATGCTGCAAAATCATAATGATATTGATACCAGACAAACATTAATGGTTAATTTTGATGTCTTTGCACCCTCGTCTTTGGATTTTTTCATCTATACTTTTACCAAGACAACCAATTGGGTGAAATATCATAAGATAAAACAGGATGTTTTATTGCAAATTTTGAAGATAATAGAGCAGCATGGTGCTGAAGTGGCATTCCCAACTTCAACGCTTCATTTAAATGGTGAAATCACTCAAAAACAACTTGCTCAAAGCAATTCCTGAAGACTTTTTATAAAGCTAAAGGCACTTTATAAAGCTAAAGGCTCTTTATAGAGAGTACCTGAAGAAAACTGAGGCTAACATGGCAGATAAATTATTAATAATAATGGTTAATACCGATCCCAATAATGGTGCTGAACTCGGAGCGCCATTTTTTCAGGCAACCGTTGCCGCTGCAATGGAATATGAAGTAGAAGTCATTCTTACCGGACGTTCGGGAGAATTAGCCGTACGAGGCGTAGCAGAAAATTTATATATCAAACCGGATAGTAAACAAACGGCCTATGATTTTATTCGTGAAGCTTATGAAGCCGGAGTTAAGTTTAAAGTCTGTACTTCAACACTGGATCTCTGGGGTGATGATTTAATCCCTGAAGTCACAGAGACCATTGGTGGTGCTTATGTCATTTCAGAAGCAATGGATGATAATACAGTGACGTTTACCTATTAAGAATGTACTATAGCCATTTTATTAATTAAAAAGAATTTATGTCAGAATTAAATCAACTATTTATTGAATGCCGTCAAGTCAGAGAAGAGGCAGACTGTTTATATACCAAAGATGAAATGCTCCTGGAAATTTCAAAATTGGCCAAAGCAATTACAGATGAATTAGCAGAAACAAATCCCATTGTCATTGGTATTATGAATGGCGGGATGATTCCTATGGGGTTATTGATACCGGAGTTGGATTTTCCATTACAAATTGATTATCTGCATGCTACTCGTTATCGTGATAAAACCCGTGGCGGCCAATTGCAATGGCTGGCATCACCAAAAATCCCATTAAATGATCGCACCGTATTATTAGTCGATGACATTCATGATGAAGGGGTGACTCTTGAAGCAATAAAAAGCTATTGCCGGAAAGAGGGTGCAAAACAAGTTTATAGTGCTGTGCTGGTTAATAAACTGCATGATCGGAAAAATGATACGGGTGCAGATTTTGTTGCACTCGACATTCCTGATCGTTATGTGTTTGGTTTTGGTATGGATTATAAAGGGCTATTGCGTAATGCACCCGGTATCTATGCAGTAAAAGGCTTATAAATAATGACTGAAAAGAATAAAATTGCAATCATTGGCGGTACCGGATTAACCTCATTACAAAATCTTGAAATCATGCGCCGTGAAATTGTAATGACACCCTATGGTGAACCTTCATCGCCTTTAAGTTATGGCTGTATTCAAGGCGGTACAGAAGTCGTATTCTTGGCTCGCCATGGTGATGCTCATAATACCCCCCCGCATATGGTGAATTATCGCGCTAACTTATTTGCTTTACAAAATGTCGGTGTGACAAAAGTCATTGCTGTTAATGCAGTGGGCGGTATTCGTGATGATATGAG
>WTAX01000273.1 GCA_013139395.1 Gammaproteobacteria bacterium
CATGCACTGGGTGCTAAAATTGCAGTGATTGAAATGCCGCCTGGTCCGCCTGTTTTGCAAACAATGGTTGCTGAAGTTTATGGTCCTGATGCAGTGACCCGACGTCAGGTAGCTGCTGATATGACTCGGATTTTTGAGCAAACTCCAAATTTGGTTGATGCCGATAATTATATGATTGAACCTTTTGAGCGTTGGCACTTTAAAGTTGATACTGAAAAAGCACTCCGTCAGGGGGTTTCAGTTGAAGCAATTAATCGAAATATACAGATGGCCATGGGCGGCTTTAAACTGGGTGATATGAAAGGACATACGTCATTAGAGCCTAAATATATTGTTCTGCAATTACCCCTGGAAAAAAGGGGAGAGATTGGACGTTTGTCTAACCTGCCTGTACCATCATCAAAGGGACAATTAGTGCCATTAACTGAATTGGGACAATTTGTTAAAATTGCAGAGCAGAATATTATTTATCGTAAAGATCTGCGGCCAATGGAATATGTTGTCGGTGAAATGGAAGGCCGTCTGGGAGCACCTATCTATGGAATATTATCCATTGAAGACAGGTTACAGAAATATACTGCACCTGATGGCGTAGCGATCACGGGTACAATGACTGCTGCCCCTGAAGATGATCTGCATTCTGGTTTTGAATGGAGTGGTGAATGGGTTGTGACTTATGAAACATTCCGGGATATGGGACTGGCGTTTGCCGCTGCATTAGTGCTTATTTTTGGCCTGCTGGTACTGGAGTTCAGAAACTTTATTCTGCCTTCCATTATTATGGCTCCTATCCCATTGACTCTGATTGGCATTATACCCGGACACTGGATTATGAGTGCTGAATTTACAGCAACATCCATGATTGGCTTCATCGCTCTGGCAGGTATTGAGGTGAGAAGTTCTATTTTGCTGGTTGATTTTGTGAAAAATGAAATACATCTGGGAGAAGATGCCATGCATGCCGTTGCTAACGCCGGGCAGATCAGAATGCGTCCTATCTGGGTAACTAATTTAACCATGATGGCTGGTGCTGCAACCATATTATTTGATCCTATTTTTCAGGGTATGGCTATCTCATTACTCTTTGGTCCGATTGTTGCGACAACCTTGACTCTATTTGTCATTCCTCTTGGTTGTACATCAATCCAGAAAACCTTATGTCCTGAGCATCCTGATGTTGAAGGTGATTCCTGTTTGATCCCGGATTAGTATGTATCAAGCTTTATTTAAAAATACACGCTGAGTAGTTACCTAAGCTTTAGTAATAAAAAAGGTGCAGGAATTTTGAGCAGGAGTTTAACTGTTCAGCTAAGAAATTGTTATTTACTATCAGCGAAAATTTGTAATACATCAATAACTTTATTGGCATCTTCTACTTTCCTAAAGCTTCGCCTTAACCACTGTTCGTAATTAAATTCATTTTTTTGCAGTTCAATCAGTGTGTAGATACTTCTGGCTTCGTCGACTCTGCCTAATGATGCAAGTGCTGCAGCCTGATAAGCCTGTATGCCTGGATTACTAGGACCACCTCGCTTAATATTACGCTCAAAAAGTTCCAGTGCTTTGTCATGTTTTCCAGCGTGAAAGTTGACAAGGCCAAGAATATTAAGAAATGGAGTACGAGAATAGGATGGATCAATTCGCAATGCACGTTGTATGAAAGGCAATCCTTTTTCTGCATCACCATTGGCGCAATGTATGTAGCCATGATAGGCGAGCACATAGGGATCACCAGGTTGAGATTTTACTGCCAGTTCTGAGTGTGAGAGTGCTTTTTCGAAGTTGCCTTGATAAAGGTATGCAAAAGCCAGAGCACTATTTGCCAGGCCGAATGACTTATCAAGTTCCAATGCCTGATTGGCCAGCGAAATAGAATGAATACGATCTTTTTCTGGCTGCTTTGAGTGTCCCCACCAAACATGAAATGCATAGGTATAGGCACTACCTGCATAGCCGCCTGCCCAGGCTGGATCAAGCTTGATTACTTGTTCAAAAGCATGACGAGCAGTAATGAGTCGCCATGGATCTGCAGGTGGGTTAACCAGACTCATAGCTTGTTTGTATAGTTCATACGTTTCTCTGTTAGTTGGATTAAGACTTTTATTATTTTGAAACGTAATGTCTGTGAGAGATTCAGCCATGCCCTGAACAATAATTGAAGCAAGTTCATCCTGGAGTTTCAGTGAGTTTGTTATTTCTCGGTCAAAACGTTGGGCCCATAATTGACGGCCGCTATTGTTATCAAATAGTTGTGCAGATATACGTGCTGTATCAGACTGTCCATCACTGCGAACACTACCGTGAAGAATGTATTTAACACCTAGTTTTTTTGCTACACCTACATAATCTCTTATTGTTTCATGCAAAGACAAAACAGATGAAAGGGCGATGACATCAATATCAGATAACCTGGAAAGATCAGTAATAATGTCTTCAGTAAGCCCCATTGCAAGCAGGTCACCTGATGAATCTTTAATATGATTTTCAAAAGGAAAAACCATAATTGAGGGATTGTCAGAAATGCTTAAATCATACTGGCTAATATAATCATTAGTCGTTTTATGTTCTGTCGGATAGTTTGAATAGAATAACCAGAATGATGTGAACACTGCAAAGAGAATTAACAGTGAAATGAATAGTTGTTTTGTTTTTCTATTATTGGCTTTTGGACTTGAGCTAGTGAGAGTTTCAGTGTTTAACTGAATCGCATTATTCTCCTTCGTGTTGTCACTGTCCGGCACGATATTTTCGGTATTGTGTTCGGTTAGTTCAAAAATTGGAATATAGGTTCCTTTAGGGATCTCGATATAAACTGGAGCGTGTTGTCCTCCATCTCGGTAATAATCCATCAGACGGCGCCGCAATCGGCCGGCCTCAACTCTGACGATAGTACCCGCATCGGCTTTACCACGTCCAAAAACTTCACTGGCAATGGTGAATCCTTTTATTCGCCCGGCACGCCCGGCCAGAGTCTCTATAACGACATATTCAAGAAAATTACTAAGTTTTGGTGCTCTAGTGAAAAGAGGACTGGATAGTATATGACTTAGCTGTTGTTCAACTTGCTGTGCAGAAGGGACTTGCTGTTTATGTTGTTCTGCTTGTGTCATAGAAGTCTGTATTGGATCAATCAAATTGGAGAATTAATATAACAATGATTAGGTTGTCGTGTAACTTATTGATTATACAAGTATGTAACCTATTGTTACCTACAGTAACTTACTGTTTTTTTAATGGATAATAAAGTAAGTTTACAAGTATGAATTTAGTATCTAACCCAAGAATTATCAAGTCTTTCCCTGATAAAAGGCAGCAGATTATCGATCTGTGTGCCAAAGATACTGTGGTTTGTGAATTATGTGAAGATTATGAAGAAATCATTGATGCTATGGTTGAAGCTGTTTCAGAAGAAAATAGTAATACGGGCTATAGATCCTCGTCATTAAGGGAGCTGACTGCTCTGAAAAAAATACTTGAGCAGGAGCTGTTGGAGCGGCTCGGGGAACAGCAGAATTCTAATTAAAAAGTATCTAATACACTTAATAATATTTAAAACATTGGAATATTAAGGAAATGGAGAACGTGACTATGAGTGATGAAGAGAATAAGTTAAAGATCAATAAAGAACAGCAGTCTCAAGACACCACTGAGAAAGAAGGAATAAATTCTGAAACTGAACAACCCTGGTATATGGAAGAACCAGCTCGTCGTACCTTTTTCAAACGTATTGCCGCTGGCGGCGGCGGTGCATTGTTAGCAGGTGCTGGAAGTTATGGCATCGCCCGATACTCACTTGAAGGTCAGGAAGTCACTGACTATCCACTGATTGATGAAAAACTGTTCAAGCCAAAACCACAACAAGATACCATTCTTAACTTTGTCTCCAGCAGAGCACTCAATAAAAAATATCCTGAACGAAATGAGCAATATAATCGACTGCAAAAAAAGCAGTTTGAATGGATCAATGGTTTTAGGGATATGTATCGTAAGCCCTGGGATAATAGTAAACCGGGATATACGCAAATGGATCGTGCCTTGCAGAAGGCAGGATGGGAGCCTCTGAATCTTGCCGGCAGCCGATTGTCCGCCAATTTACAGCCGAATACCCCCTTTAATACCTGGGACCAATCTGATGTTGAAAAAGAACAATATCAATTTGAGACAAAAAAACAAGCCAGCGATGCCATTAAAAGTGCCGCTCGTGTCTTTGGTGCCGTTAAATGCGGTATTGCCAGGCGTGACAAGCGTTGGGACTATGATCCTCTATATGACATTGAGAATGAGAAAGAACTTTCCTGGAAAAAAGATTTTCCTTTTGAACCCAAAACGGTGATCGTTATGTTGTCATCAATGGACTATGACTGTATGGCTACTGCACCCGCCTGGACTGCGGATGGCACAGCAGCAGACGGTTATTCTCAAATGGGTGTTAAAGCCACACAAATGGCAAAATTCCTGAAAGGGATGGGCTATCATGCTGTGGGTGCAGGTAATGATCTGGGCAGTAGTGTACCTTATGCTGTAATGGCCGGTTTAGGTGAAGGTGGTCGCAATGGTGCACTGATTGCACCTGGAGTTGGACCACGTGTACGCATTATGAAAGTGTATACCGATTTTGAGTTTGTTGAATATGACGGTCCGCATAACTGGGGCATTACTGATTTTTGTCTTAGTTGCGGCAAGTGCGCCGAGGCATGTCCGAGTGATGCACTGCCTCTTCCGGAAGATAAAAATGGTGGTTATGGTTTTGAACCCAGTTATGAGTTCAGCGATGAGCCGGGCTACACCTGGAATAATCATATTGGTATCAGAAAATTCTATAGTGATGCTAAAAAGTGCTACAACTTCTGGGTTGAAAATGGCAGTGCCTGTGCAGCCTGTATTGCCAGTTGTACCTTCAATGAGCCGGATTTCTGGCATCATTTCTTTATTATGGCCATTAACCCGGTCATGCCTAAATTCTTGCATGCCGCTATGGCTGAATCTCATCCGGCATTTGGTTATGGACATACCAATGATCCGAAAAAAGCGTTGAAATTCTGGAAGTCTGGTGAGGGTATGCGTACTAATATCCTGATGAAGAATAATATCGGCACCTCTAATAAGAGCTAAAAAAATTAAGGAGACAGTTAATGGAACTGATGCAATGGTTTTTTATGGGTGTCTTATTCACCTTGAGTGTTATTGCACTTGCCTGGTTATCTATGATAGTTAAGCTTGAATGGTATACCTGGGCCGGCATGATCACCGGTGTTGTCATGGTGTTATTCGGGATTGGCTGGGCAGGCGCTTCCTTTTTGGAAGGGATTGCTCAATCCGGTGCTTTAGGACTCATTTTATTTAGTGGTTCGGGGGTTGTCATGATGGTATTGGTTTGGCGTCACTTAATTAAGCCAAAGATGGTTGCCCCAAAGTTAATAAAATAAGCCTGGCTGTAAAAAATGGATTATCTGGATTAATACATTATGACTGAGACTGCATTATTTCCCTGGAACCGCATAATCACATCTCTTGCCTGGGTCGCTTTACTGGCGGCCTTTATTATAGGACAAATAGCGGGTCAGACTGACTATGAAACACTATTACAGCAGCAGATGCCTGATATCAAGTTGCAGCGTTCTAGTG
>WTAX01000254.1 GCA_013139395.1 Gammaproteobacteria bacterium
ATATCACCCACCACATTTAATTGCGGGAAGTAAACATCATCAACCTGATTAGGGAAAAAATTAACATGAATGACCTTCTTACCGCCTTGTTCCATTATAAAAGGTGGTTTTTCCATGATATCATGGCCCACATTGACAATCAGATCAGAGCGATTAATGGCACAATGTAAAAAATCATGATCAGATAATGCCGCAGTACCTAAAAACTGAGGATGCCGTTCATCAACTACACCTTTTCCCATTTGAGTACTAAAAAATCGTATCCCTGTGGTTTCAATAAAATAGGAGAGAGCCTCCTGAGTCGACTTTCTGTTTGCCCCGGCGCCGATGAGCAGTAAAGGCATTTTAGCCGCTTCAATCATTTCAACAGCCGTCTGTATAGCCAACTCATCCGCATCGGGACGCTGATACGTTATCACCTCAAAAACCCGCTCTTCAACTTCTTCTGCAGCAATATCTTCAGGTAATTCAATATGCACAGCACCCGGTCTTTCTTCCATGGCAAGACGAAAAGCTTCTCTCACCGATGAGGGCAGATTATTGGCATTGACAATTTGCCGGGTATATTTAGTAATAGGTTTCATCATGTGCACAATATCAACAATTTGAAACAGTCCCTGTTTGCTTTTTTTAATCGGTTTTTGTCCCGTGATCATCAGCATCGGCATCCCGCCTAACTGAGCATAAGCTGCAGGGGTGACTAAATTAGTCGCCCCGGGACCTAATGTTGACAGGCAGACACCGGGTTTTCCGGTTAATCTGCCATAAGTGGCAGCCATAAAACCGGCACCTTGTTCATGACGTGTTAATATCAGCTGGATTGATGAGTTTCTTAAAGAATCCAGAAAATCGAGGTTCTCCTCTCCGGGTATACCAAAGATATATTCAACCTGCTCATTTTCTAACGCTTTTACCAATAAGTCTGATACTTTCATAAGATTTCCTCCAACATTTATTGAGATTCAAGGCACCATACAAACCATTTCACCATCAACATTGGCAAAACATTTTTTTGCGATAAAGCTATTGGCCGCAGCTTCTTTCATTTCCTGTTCAAATTGCTCTGGATAAGGTGCTGCCAGCAAACTACCGGTGACAACATAGGGAAATACCTGATCATAGCGAAGAGTTTTAGTCGCGCTGACACGACGGTGAATATGTGAGCGATTTAATAATTTTGTTTGTTCCAGGCCAGATGCAGCCAGCAGTTCACGAACACTTTGAATGGTTTCATGATGATAATTGGCAACCCGCTGATTTTTATCTGCCACCACCAGACCGGCGGTGAATTTTGGATTTTGTGTCGCAATACCGGTTGGACATTTATTTTTATTGCATTCTAATGATTGAATACAGCCTAAAGCCAGCATCATGCCTCTGGCACTATTGCACAGGTCAGCCCCTAAGGCGAGATTCTTGATAAGATGAAATCCGGTGATCACTTTACCGCTGACAATCACCTTAATCTCTTTTTTCAGGTCAAAGCCCATTAAGCAGTCAACCACAAAGGCTAAGGCATCTCTTAAAGGCACACCGACTGAATTGGAATATTCCAGCGGTGCTGCACCGGTGCCGCCCTCACCACCATCAACGGTAATAAAGTCTGGTTTGATCCCGGTTTCAACCATCGCTTTACATATGGCCACAAACTCACTGCGTCGACCGACACAAAGTTTAAAACCGATGGGCTTGCCTCCTGATAAATCGCGCAATTTTTTAATGAAATACATCATTTCAATCGGGGTTGAAAAAGCACTATGAGTCGGAGGTGAATCCACCTGAACATAGGGTTCGGTATTACGTATTTTTGCTATTTCAGGGGTGTTTTTCACCGCAGGCAATATCCCGCCATGACCCGGTTTAGCCCCCTGAGATAATTTAATCTCAATCATTTTGACATTGGCAAGGCTGGCATTTTTTTTAAACAGCTCATCAGAAAACAGGCCGTCTTTGTCTCTGCAGCCAAAATATCCGGTGCCTACCTGCCAGATTAAATCACCACCCGGCTCAAGATGATAAGGGCTGATCGAACCTTCCCCCGTATTGTGAGCAAAGTTATCAATTTTGGCACCGCCATTGAGCGCCAAAATAGCATTTTGGCTTATAGCACCAAAGCTCATCGCAGAAATATTAAATAAACTGGCATCATACGGCTGCAAACAATCACTACCGCCGATAAGTACACGTAAATCCTCTTTGATGTCACTATCTCTTAACGCTGACAATGAGTGATCCATCCACTCATAACCGATTCGATAGACATCAATTTTGGTTCCCAGGGGCAGCGTATCAAGGTGTTTTTTGGCGCGTTGATAGACCACGGAGCGAAACATTCGGTTGGTGGGCGCACCTCCGGTTTCAGGTTCAACAAAGTATTGATGCATGGGGCCGCGCAAGGCTTCCATAACCCAGCGCCAACGGGCCATTAGCGGATAATTTCGCCATAATGAGTGCTTAGTCTGAGTCATATCATAAAATCCGACCAGCAGCAAAGGAATAACCAGCACATATGTCCATAAAAACAATGGCCAGAAACTACCGATAAAGGCAATGACAAGAACACTAATAACAGAATACAATATAAATAATTGACGCATAATTAAAGTCTCTTGCAGAGGGTGAATAAAATATAATCTGAATTAAAAAATAATTTCCTGATTGCAGAAATATTTATAACATTAAGCACTTATACAATCTTCGTTGAATTGCTAGTTATCATCAATACGTATAATCCGAGATAAAAAGGTCAATGCTGCTTATTTTTTTTAATTGATTACGTGCTCTGTACAGTCGAACATTGACTGTATTTAAATATATTTTAAGTATTTTCGAGATTTCACTAATGATGAATAACATACGCCTTATCATTTTGATTAATTTGTACATCATATTCCCCTGCATCAGTTCGCCTGCCCGGTCTGTTGCGGGTTCATTTTCCCTGTTTTTTTGTTTCTGCCGAAACATTATCACCAGAGATCTTTTCAACAATAACTTCAAGCCCTGAAAACGCGGCGTTGCCCGTCAGTTTATCAACTCGCATTGGATCAGTGATATCATTGATACTCACGCCTGGTTTGCTTTGTGCAATACTGACTCTGGTTCCTTTTTTATTGTGACCAAAGCCGTGAGGAATGCTGATGACACCCGGCATCATGGTGTCAGTAATTTCAGCCGGTAAAATAATTTCTCCAACCC
>WTAX01000039.1 GCA_013139395.1 Gammaproteobacteria bacterium
CGGGAAAAATGATAAAACTGGATGCCATGGAAAATCCCTATCTATGGCCCGATGAAATGAAACAGCAATGGCTCTCTCAGTTAGCCGATATTCCAGTTAACCGTTATCCTGATCCATCTGCGGCAAAACTCACTAAACGATTAGAACAGGTTATGAATATCCCCGAAGGGATGACTTCTATTTTAGGTAATGGTTCTGATGAACTGATACAAATTATCTGTATGGCGCTAGCTAAGCCTGATAGCGTGGTTATGGCACCTGAACCCACTTTTGTGATGTATCAGATGATTGCCCGCTTCACCAATATGAAGTATCAGGGTATTCCTCTTGATGGTCAGTTTCAGCTTGATATGAGTGCTATGCGTGAAGCAATAGAAACACATCAGCCGGCGGTTATTTTCCTGGCCTATCCCAACAATCCCACGGGTAACCTGTTTTCACAGCAGGATGTAAAAACAATCATTGAGATGGCACCGGGACTAGTGGTTGTGGATGAGGCTTATCATGCTTTTGCCGGCCATAGCTTTATGCCGATGTTATCTGACTATGATAATCTTGTGGTCATGCGCACGGTTTCCAAAATGGGACTGGCAGGTCTTCGACTTGGAATTCTCAGTGGGCCTGCTGAATGGCTCAATGAGTTTGATAAAGTGAGACTGCCTTATAATATCAATGTGCTGACACAATTTAGTGCAGAGTTTGCACTTGAGCAACACGCCATTCTTGAGCAGCAAACTGATCAGATCTGTACCGATAGAGAAATCTTAAAAGCAGCCATGGCAGGCTTAAAGAATATTATTCAATACCCCAGTGCGGCAAATTTCATATTATTTAAAGTCGAAAATATGAGTTCGGAAGCTATTTTTTCAGCGTTGCAGCAATCAGGTATATTGATTAAACGTTTTGCTGATACTTCCGGTCCTTTGGCTAACTGCCTTCGTGTGACTGTAGGCAAGGCTGATGAAAATCAGGCATTTATAGACAGCATGAAAAAAATTCTGTATTAGCTCTCACCGCTGATTGTACTGTTGCTTTTCTTACCTTTAGCGAGAAAAGTGATGTGGTGAGTGTTTAGGAGTCTAGTGCAGCTGTCCGGGGCTTTTCGAGGCATGGACAGCTCCGGCATCCTGCCTCTCGCTGCATTTCCACCATCCATGGCAGTCATGCCGAGGATGAGCGTCACAGGATGTGCTTGAGCGTCCCCGGACAGTTGCACTAGACTCCAAAATACGGGGTTACTGCTAAAACACTTTTTGAGCGCCTCTTAAGAACCAGACATCTGAGGACGTTCCTCTGCAATTACCTTAAATTGTAATGTCTGATTACGGCGCATACCGCGCAGAATCGCAATGTCACCGGGGCGCAGGTTGGTGATTAAATCCAAAGCCATTTTTGCAGATGTTATTTTAGCATTATTGATATGAGTAATAATGTCACCCGCGTTAATCCCCGCTTTTTGACTGGGGCCGTTCTGTAATACGCCAATGATCAACAAGCCATAGTGGGATTCACTATTAAGCTGTTGTGCCAGCATTGGTGATATTTCCTTTGCCTCTATGCCTATCCAGCCGCGGCGCACTTCGCCATAAGTAATTAACTGGTACATCACTTCTCTGACCAGAGAAGAGGGGATAGCAAAACCAATACCTTGAGAGCCGCCGCTATTACTGATATTAATCGTATTCAGGCCAATCATTTCACCCTGAGTGTTGACCAGAGCACCACCGGAGTTGCCGGGGTTAATTGCGGCATCGGTTTGAATAAAATTATCGAAGCTGTTTGCTCTGAATTGTGAACGATTTAGGGCGCTGATAATTCCTGACGTCACAGTATTTCCTAAACCAAAGGGATTGCCAATAGCAAGGACTATATCTCCAACCTGGACATTTGCAGAGTTACCAAACTGGATGGTTGATAATTTGCTGGCAGAAACCTTTAATAAGGCTAAATCAGTTTCTAAATCACGGCCAACAATACTGGCTTTGAGGTAACGCCCATCTTTTAACAAAACCTCAATATCTTCTGCACCGGAAATCACATGATTATTGGTTAAAATATGTCCCTGTGATGAGACAATGACCCCGGAGCCGAGATTGTTTTCTTCTTTATATTGAGAGGGTGGAGGACGTTTTTCTATCAGCGCCCTGAGTGTGGCATTATTGTAAAGTGTATTGGGGTGTTTGACTCGCTTGCGGGTAAATATATTAACAACAGCAGGGGCTGCCCGGTTAACTGCTGGTGCAAAGCTGGTGATCTGGCCAGAGATTGCCAGATTATTATTACTTGCCGGGCTAACATATTTTTCTTGTGGAGTGACTGCATTGGAGTGTGTGAGCGGCTCATTAGTATTATTTTGCAGTAAAAAGTATAAAATAAGCGCAATAAGAAAGCCGGTAGCTGCCGACAAGAATAAGAAAAACAGTTGAGATGTATGATTCTTTTGTGTCATTGAGATATTTTACACAAAAATTCATGTTGAGGTATTATGTTTACAGTTTTATTTAGGATAATAATAACAACAGAGGAAGATTATGATTAAACGTGCCGATTTAGTCACTTATTGTGATGATTATCTGGATATAGGAATATTTAAAGATTATTGTCCCAATGGTTTGCAGGTAGAAGGTAAAGAATCAATTAAAAAAATTGTTTCCGGTGTGACGGCAAATCAGGCATTAATTGATGTCGCAATAGAACAACGGGCTGATCTTTTACTGGTACATCATGGCTTTTTCTGGAAAGGTGAAGATCCGGTCTTAACAGGTATAAAAAAACGTCGTTTAAAGGCGCTGTTACAAAATGATATGAATTTACTGGCTTACCATTTGCCTCTTGATGCCAATAAAAGCCTGGGAAATAATGTCTTGCTGGCCAAAAGATTAGGAATAAAGCCGCAACAGTATTTTTCTACTAATGAGATCGCACTGGTTGGAACGATAGAAAAACAAAGCGGCGAAGAATTCAGGCAATGTATCAGTGATGTGTTAAATCGAGAGCCGCTGCATATTGAAGCAGAGAGAACAATCAGCCGGGTGGCTCTGTGTACTGGTGCTGCACAAAGTTATATAAATCAGGCAATTGATCTGGGTGTTGATGCATTTATCAGCGGTGAAGTCTCTGAGAATACCTGGCATATCGCTAAAGAGAATAATATACATTATTTTGCAGCAGGGCATCATGCAACTGAACGATATGGTGTGCAGGCATTAGGAGAACATCTGGCCGCTAAATTTGCGTTAGAACACATTTTTATTGATATTGACAACCCAATTTAGAGACTTTTAGTGATGTGAAATGTGCTAGAATACGTTCTGATTTACAATGTGATTAAGTGGATTTTTTATAAAAAAACAGAAGTTTTAAGGGAAAGTTTTGAGTAAAGCAATAAATTGATAAATTCACATAGTTAGAAGATTTTAGCCGCTAATTTATGATAAATATCAGCTTAATTAGTAAATAATTAAATAGTTCTTGATATTCTGGGGTTCTTCAAAGAAAATGTGGCAAATTTTTTCGTTATCGAATTAAGAAACGTAACACACTTCGAGCCGATTATGTCTTGAATTGGCGTAATTGAATACAGACCCAGAACAGAACGCTTTTTTATAATTAGAGTTATAAACGTTCTTTGTATTTTGTGTCATTTGGGGCGGGTTAAAGTCTTATATTTGGGAGTTAAGTAAATGAGTGCAGACGCTGTAAGTAATAGCAAACGTCGCTTTCTGGTCGCAGCCACATCTGTGGTTGGTGCCGTTGGCGCTGGTTTTGTCGCTGTACCTTTCATCAAATCATGGAAACCGAGTGCTAAAGCTTTAGCGGCCGGTGCACCTGTTCTTGCTGATATCAGCAAGCTTGAAGAAGGGCAAATGATCACAGTAGAGTGGCGCGGTAAGCCAGTTTACATCTTAAAACGAACAGATGAGAATCTAAAAGTATTGGAATCAGATGTTGATATGCTCGCTGATGTCAATTCTGATGCATCTAAACAGCCGGAATATTGTAAAAATATTGCACGGTCTTATGATGCTCATAAAAAAATCTCTGTAATGGAAGGTGTTTGTACTCACCTGGGTTGTGCTCCTAAATATGTGCCGGATTTAAACAATCCTTTTGCAGGTTCATTGGGTAGTGACTGGAAGGGTGGTTTCTTCTGTCCATGTCATGGTTCGATTTATGACCTGTCTGGTCGTGTTTATAAGTCAATGCCGGCTCCAACAAACCTGCCTGTTCCTCCTCATATGTTTAAGAGTGATACAGTAATCCTGATTGGTCAAGATGGGAGTAATGCATAATGGAACAAAAATCCAATGGTTTAATGGGCTGGATTGACGCCCGTTTTCCTGCTACAAAAACGTGGGAAAAACATCTTGCAAAATACTATACGCCAAAGAACTTCAACTTCTGGTATTTCTTTGGTTCTTTAGCCTTTATGGTTCTGGTGATTCAGATCCTTTCTGGTGTTTTTCTGACCATGTTTTATAAACCCGATACTGCTTTGGCTTTTCAATCAGTAGAAATGGGCATTATGCGTGACGTGGAATGGGGCTGGCTGATCCGCTACTTCCACTCTACCGGTGCTTCAGCTTTCTTTATTGTGATTTATTTACACATGTTCAGAGCTCTGATTTACGGGTCGTATAAAAAGCCCCGTGAGCTTATCTGGATATTTGGTATGTTAATCTTCCTGGCATTAATGGCAGAAGGTTTTATGGGTTATTTGTTACCCTGGGGACAAATGTCTTTCTGGGGTGCTCAGGTGATTATTAATCTGGTCAATGCCATTCCATTTGTTGGAGAAGGTTTAAGTACCTGGGTACGTGGTGACTTCGTTATCGGTGATGCGACGCTGAATCGTTTCTTCTCCCTGCATGTTGCTGCTATTCCTTTGATTCTCGTTGCTTTGATTTTTGTTCACATTGTTGCTTTGCATGAAGTAGGTTCAAATAATCCCGATGGTGTAGAGATTAAGAAAAATAAAGATGAAAATGGCATTCCTAAAGATGGTATTCCATTCCACCCTTATTATTCTGTTAAGGATATCGTCGGTGTGATTGTCTTTTTAATGTTCTTCTCGATTGTGGTGTTCTTTATGCCGGAAATGTTTGGTTATTTCATTGAGCATGCCAACTTTGAACCTGCCAACCCATTAAAAACACCTGAACATATTGCACCAGTCTGGTACTTTACGCCTTACTATTCAATATTGCGTGCAGTTCCCAGTATTGCCGGTTCAGCATTCCCTGGTGTTATTGCCATGGGTGCATCAATTGTTATCTTGTTCTTCCTGCCATGGCTGGATCGTAATCCTGTTAAGTCAATACGCTATCGTGCTGGCTGGTATAAAATACTGATTGCTATCTTTGTGATAACATTTATTATTTTGGGTATTTTAGGTACTTTATCGCCAACTGATGGTCGCACATTATTGGCACAGATTTGTACTGTTTACTATTTTGCTTTCTTCCTGTTGATGCCTTTCTACACGAAGATGGAAAAGAATAAACCCGTTCCAGAAAGGACAACATAATGAAAAAAACAATCCTGATTTTGCTGTTAACAACAATAGCAATGATTAATACTGGTCTGGTAATGGCTAGTGGCGGCGGCTATCCTAAATCTCCTGCTAATGTTGATGTTGATGATATGGCTTCACTACAACGTGGTGCCAAAGTATTTTCTGATTACTGCCTGAGCTGTCACTCAGCCAAATTTGTACGCTTTAATCGTGTTGCAGATGATTTGGGTATGACTGAAGCTGAAGTGATGGATAATTTAAACCCTCTGGGTGTCCAATTCGGCAGCACAATGACTGCGACTATGACCGAAGAGTATTCTAAAGAAGCTTTTGGTGCTGTTCCACCTGATCTGTCACTGGTTGCACGCTCAAGAGGTGTTGACTGGTTATACACTTATTTGACAGGTTTTTATGCTGACAGTACCAAGACCACTGGTCATAATAATGCTATATTTAGAGACGTTGGTATGCCGAACATCTTTTGGAAACAAGAAGGTGTTAAAGAAGCGGTCTATGAAGAGCATGATGGTACTAAAGTTCTTGTTGGCGTCAAGGTGGTTGAAAAAGGCACTATGGCACCAGAAGAATTTGACACTATGATCCGTGATCTGGTTGCGTTCCTGTCTTATATTGGTGAACCAAACCAAAGCTATCGTAAAAGCTTAGGTGTTTATGTTTTAGTCTTCCTGTTTGTCTTTTTTGGATTTGCTTACGCGATGAAGAAAGATTATTGGA
>WTAX01000220.1 GCA_013139395.1 Gammaproteobacteria bacterium
CCACCCGACCCCATACCGAACTCGGAAGTGAAACGTGTCATCGCCGATGATAGTTTGGGAGTTCCCATGCGAAAGTAGGTCACTGCCAGGGTTATACATGAAAAAACCTCAAAATTAAATTAATTGATTTTGAGGTTTTTTTTTGCCTTTTTTTTCATAGCGCTTAATCATAAGTAATGCTAATATTGCTTATCTATGAATTCATAAATAGTTTATAAATACAGGAATGTATGGAAGCACTAGTACGCTTATTTGGAAATATATGTCGATTAAAGAAGGGGCCGGAAGCTGTACCATCTTCTATTAACTTATTTCTCATTTTATTTCTAATCAATTTTACTGTAGAAACATTGTTAGGAACTACAGTCTATTCATTTGGCCAGTCTGTTTTTTTAGCTTTTTTTGCTATTCTCTCGCTTTTTGCATTTACCTGGGTATGGTTGTTTGTATTTGGTTTAAAAAATCGATACCTGCAAACGATAACAACATTAGTTGGTGTGAGTCTTTTTACAAATATTGTTTGTTTTATACCAATAACAATTCTGTGGAAAATTGGAATTTTTTCAGATAATAGCTATGCAATGTTAAATCTATTTCTTATTGTTTGGGTATTATCAATATATGCGCATATATTTCGTTCTGCTTTGAATGTGTCATTTTTTCTTGGTTTTGCCCTCGCTATTACCTATTTTATTACCTTTAATACTCTTGCTATCAATCTTACTGGAGCTTAATTTTATGCATGTGCATATCCTTGGAATCTGCGGCACCTTTATGGGTGGAATTGCTTTATTGGCTCGTGCCAATGGGCATAGAGTAACTGGTCAGGATGCTAATGTTTATCCACCAATGAGTACTCAACTTGAAGATCAGGGAATTGAACTTATTCAAGGTTTTGATGATGATATTATTAAAGAACTTAGTCCGGATGTGATTATTATAGGTAATGCACTTTCGAGGGGAAATTCAGCAGTTGAATATGTCCTGGAACAAAACTTAGCTTATACTTCTGGTGCACAATGGCTTGCTGAGAATATTTTACAAGATCGCTGGGTTTTAGCTGTCGCAGGAACACATGGCAAGACGACAAAAAGCAGTATGCTTGCGTGGATACTGGAATATGCTGGTTTAAACCCTGGTTTCCTGATTGGTGGTGTTCCTGAGAATTTTGGTGTATCCGCTAGAAATGGTAATAATCCTTTTTTTGTTGTCGAAGCGGATGAATATGACACCGCTTTTTTTGATAAACGTTCCAAATTTGTTCATTACCATCCTCGGACAGTTATTTTAAATAATCTTGAATTTGATCATGCTGATATTTTTGAAGATCTGGGAGCTATAAAAAAACAATTCCATCATTTAATTCGTACTGTACCAGGAAATGGACTAATAATTTATCCGCAAGAAGATAACTCTCTGAAGGATGTGCTATCCATGGGCTGTTGGAGTCAATTAGAAAAATATTCAGAACAAGTTACTAACGATGGTTGGTCTACCAAGCTGATCTCAGAAAGTTCTCAATCTGCTGATGACTCTTCACTGGCTGATGGCTCCTTACGAGCTGACGGCTCCTTACGAGCTGATGACTCCTTACGAGCTGACGGCTCCGTCTTTGAAGTCTATTGGAATGGAATATCTCAAGGAATCGTGAGATGGGATCTGCTTGGACTTCATAATGTCAGTAATGCAGTTGTTGCGATTGCAGCAGCACGTCATTCTGGTGTGCCTGTCAAATATGCCATTGAAGCGTTGACAAAATTTAAAAATGTTAAGCGTAGAATGGAAGTTAAAGGTACGGTTAATGGTGTTACTGTTTATGACGACTTTGCCCATCATCCTACTGCTATTGCTACAACCATTGATGGTTTAAGACGTAAAATTGGCAATGAACAGCGCATTATTGCAATTCTCGAACCACGCTCAAATACCATGAAAATGCAGGTTCATAACCAAACACTACCTGATTCTTTAGAACAAGCTGATCAGGTTTTTCTTTATTTACCAGATGAGTACGCCAACAAATTTGATGATATGCTTGAATTATTGGGTAATAAAGGCCATGTTTACAATAATATAGAGCAATTAAAGTCAGCGGTACTTACGCAGACAAAAAAAACTGACCATTTACTTGTGATGAGTAATGGTGGTTTTTGTGGCATTCATCAAAAGTTATTAGATGGTCTATAATTAATGTAACTACTCAGCATGTTACTTACAAAAAGTCTGTGGTTGCTTATTTTTATGACTTTGATTGTTTGAGCGCAGCGACATCTCGAAACAGAAAGTCAAAGTCATAAAAATAAGTGACCATAGGCTTAACAAACGTTATTTAGAAATACACGCTGAGTAGTTACTAATTAAATAATATAAATTGTATCTTAACTCCCTATAATTGGTTGATAAAATGATTGATAAAGTCGTCACTCTCGCCGTTACCGGTGCATCAGGCTCACCTTATTTTATTCATTTATTAAAAAATCTACTTCTTGCTGATGTTAAAGTGAACCTGCTGCTTTCATCTGCGGCAAAAATAGTGATTAAAACGGAGTTAAATATCGATCTGCCTGAAGCAGCTCATGACATAAAAGGGTTTTTGTTAAACTATTTTTCTCATGATTCAGACGCTGTTGAATATTCCGATTCTTTACTTAATATCTATGGCAAAGAGGAATGGACTTCTCCTGTTGCCAGCGGTTCAAACCCGGCATATGCTATGGTCGTTTGTCCCTGTTCAATGGGTACATTATCTGCAATTTCTCAGGGAGCGAGTAATAATTTAATTGAACGTGCCGCCGATGTGATATTAAAAGAGCAGCGACAACTCATTTTGTTGCCTAGAGAAATGCCCTTTTCGACAATTCATCTTGAGAACATGCTTAAACTCAGTCGTATGGGAGTTACTATCATGCCGGCATCACCTGGTTTTTACCAGCAACCAGAATCTATTGATGATTTAGTGAGCTTTGTGGTGGCAAGAATTTTGGATCATTTGCAAATTGAGCATACCCTTGGCATGCGTTGGGGGAATTAATGAACATCCCAGAGAGTAAACCCGTTATTATTAAAGCATTACCCCTTTTCCCCCTTAAATCAGTTTTATTTCCAGATGGTGCTTTATCTCTAAAGGTCTTTGAAACTCGTTATCTGGATATGTTGAGTCAGTGTGAAAAAAATGGTGACGGCTTTGGAATTTGTTTAATCAGTGAAGGAAATGAAGTCGGGATTGCACCCAATATCTTTCCAGTGGGTACACTGGTTCAAATTACTTTTTGGGAATATCGTAAAGACGGCCTGTTAGGCATTTCTGTTAAAGGTGAGCAAAAGTTTAAAGTCATTAAAAAGTATGTTCATAAAAATGAACTGGTTGTTGCCGATGTTGAGCTATTAGAGCGAGAATCTGAATTGTTATTACCAGAACAATACCTGTCAATGGTTGTGGTGCTTAAAAAGATATTTTCTGCACTACAGCATCCATATATTACGTTACCTAAAAAATATGATGACTCATGCTGGGTAGGTTCTCGCTTGAGTGAATTATTACCGATTTCATCACTAAAAAAACAGCGACTATTAGAACTATCTGAGCCTATGGGACGGCTGGCAATGCTATATGATGAAATGCTTAACCTTGGAATGATGTCTGAGTGATCGTCAAAGAGACAAATGATGCCAAAAATAATGCAAAATAAGCAATACTCTTTTTAGTGCTGTTTTTAAATATGCTTGAACGTTTTATCCATAAAAACACGAGCAATGTGCAAAATCCCACCACTAATATACTCCAGAGTTCTAAGTGAACAAAGGTTTCAATTTTGTTGTAACTCAATGTAAAAGCTTCTCCCAGGAGAACTCCAGATAATATATACGCAGGGGCCCAAACTAAAGCAGATAAAATGTTGGTGATAAAAAATAATTTTCCTGACATTCCAAGGGTTCCGGCAATAGTAGGAATAACCGCTCTTATTGGCCCGACAAAACGTCCTATTGCGACACTATAAACACCGTATTGATGAAAAAAATGTTCACCTTTTATAAATTCATGGTGGTATCTTGTGTAAAGTTTTGAATTTTTTAAATGATCATGAAAGTAGACTCCAATCCAAAAGCTGATATTATCTCCAACGACAGCACCAGCAAAGGCCCAGAATAATGTTGGCCATAAATCTAAATGACCAGTGGCAATTAAACTACCAATTGCAACTAGCGCCATAGAACCCGGGAAAAACAGCCCGACAAGTAATAGGGTTTCTAAAAATGCAATTAAAAAAATAAGCAGACCAGTATAGCTGCTTTGTTTGATAAGCTCAGTAAAATCAATTGAGTATAAAAAATCCATGAAAATCTAACCTGATAATTATTTTTTAATACCGATGCCATTATTTAGCAGCCACAGGCATATAGACGTTAATAGCACAATAAAGCCGATGATGATCATAATTGCTGTTGCTAAACTGGCATCAGAGACACCGAGCATTCCCATGCGAAAGCCATTGACCATATAAAGTACGGGATTAAATAAGGAAATATTGCGCCAAAATTCAGGCAGCATTTCAATGGAATAAAAAACTCCGCCCAGATAGGTAAGCGGGGTTAAAACAAATGTCGGGACAATGGATATATCATCAAAAGTATTGGCAAAAATAGCATTGATCAGACCGGCAAGTGAAAACAGTGTGGCAGTTAATATCGCTACCACAAATGTAGTGATATAGCTGGCAATTGAAATTTGTGTAAAAAATAAAGAAACGAGGGTAACAATGATACCTACAGTTAAACCTCGAGCAATTCCACCAGAGATATAACCGGCGATAATAGTGATATTTGCAATGGGAGACACCAGTAACTCTTCAATATGATGATGAAATTTGGTGCCGTAAAAAGAGGAAACCACGTTAGAGTAAGAGTTAGTGATAATCGACATAATGATTAATCCGGGTACGATGTAATCCATATAAGTATAGCCATCAATGTTACTCAATTGAGAACCAATGAGCTGACCAAAGATAATGAAATACAATCCCATGGTAATCGCGGGTGGGATGA
>WTAX01000055.1 GCA_013139395.1 Gammaproteobacteria bacterium
ATTAATAAAGAAAATAAGTTGACCTAGCACTAATAATGAAAAGACAAAATTTACGGCACGACCAAAGTTTTTACTTTGTTTATCAGCCCAGAAATAAGCTCGCCAGAGTGGTTTAAAGGTAAAAAAAGCCAAAGCGAAATAGATGATAATTGAGGTAATAATTAAGCCGATACTGTTAAAACTGGCAAAGTAAAAGAAGGCCGAATTATACGTAGCTAAAAAGAAAAATGCACCATAATAGAGGTACTCAATTTCACCGGACTGCATCCTTTTAGGGTAGACATGCATGCTTAAGGCAAAAAATAGAAATCCAGAAAAACTAAAGAGTAAACTATAAGTTGAAATCATAGCGGGACTAATAAGCAGTGATGAACGGCTAATGAATTCACTACTTAGAGCAAGCCAAAAAACAGCTAAAAATAAAATTTGTATTAAGGCACCCAGACCGAGCATATAGAGCGGCCTTGTTCTTAGCGCACGCCAGAACCTGGATTCGTTTATTTTGTCTTTTCCATACGGAATGGCAATACACATTTTTGTTTCGCTATTGATTAAATAAGTTAAAATTTATATTTCAATTATATTGAAAGTGAAGGCAATTAAAAAGTGACTCAGGTTACAATATCGGCTTCATGATCTTCCCTTGAAGGTAATAATCAGAGTAACTATTCAGATTGATAAGGTTGAAATGAGAGTATTAGTATTTTACTTGCATTAGTGTATAGTTATTCTCTAATGTTTTTTTTAAAAGAAATTGATTTATGGCAAGTAATATTGAAGTTTAGATAAATTTATTGAACATACAGGGTGAAATATTCTATTCTTATTTCCTGATGTGTAACTTTATTAAAAACGGTTTATAATTAACGATACGTAAATTTTATGTAATATTTAATAATTGAGTATGATTATATGGCAGCAAAGAAAACTAAGACGACTGAAGATGTTTTGCTTATCTTATGCAAAGCAGTGAAAAAAATTCTCTCACAGACAACGGCTAATGATATCCAGTATTCCCCAATGGTGCAAAAAATATCGAAAACCTGTTTAAAGCCGGATATCGGCTGCTTTGTACTCTTTGAGGGGGCATTTTCAGGTTTAATTATTATCAATATGTCAGCAGGTGCTGCAATGGAAGTTTATCAGGCTTATATGAGGCAAATGGGCTTCCCTGATAATGAGATTTCTGATCAGCATACTTCAGATGATGTTGCTAATGTATTGGGTGAGTTAATGAACCAGATTGTGGGTGATTTTCAGGGTGAACTGGAACATCAGTTGTCTCTGTCGATTAACCAGACACAGCCTAAAATGCTGGTCGTTAATAAAGAGATTATTCTGTCAATTAATGCCAATATTGATCGACCACAATCTCGAAGAGTGGTTTTTCGTACAGAAAACCACAAGACTTTCAATCTGGAAATGGCAATGGAAAGAACGGAATTTATTGAATTAGATGATCCGGACAATACCAGCTTTAATAACCCGAATATGACCAAAGATGAACAAAATCAAGCCTTCCTGGATGATTTAGATATTTGAGGGTCGCGGAAATAAAGATTCATCCCATCTAGCTTGCCCTTTTGTCCAGATTTGTCGTTGTATCAAAGGTTGCGTAGAACGACTATGCGCCCTTTAATACGCCTAAAATCTGAACAAAATATCTACGCTATATGGGACAAATCTTTTTTTCCGAGACCCTAACAATAATAGAAATAGTGTACATCCGTTTATTGCTTTCTCTTACCTCACCCCTTTTTTCACCAAAAGTAGGCGCTTTAGGCGAAGGGGATTGAGGGCGTTGCAAATTAATAACTTAAACCTAGAATAATCAGTTGGCATCGTAACGAAACAGTCTTAGGTGCTGGAGATTAAGGGTTTTACAGGTTATTTTGATTTTATTCGTAATCACCCTACGGGTGAAGTCAAAATGTTCTGGAAAGCCCTTAAGATTCAGTGCACAAGGCTGTTGTAGTAGATGCCAACTGATTATTCTAGGTTAAAGCCCTCTTCCCAAAAAAAAGCTAATACAGGATAAGGTAGAGTAATGAAAAGTAACTCTACCTAATAGGCTGCTTTAGCATTTTTCATCTGGCGATATATTTTAGTACGCTTATTAATATCCAGCACTTCAGCAATTCGTTCTAATGCCTGAGCAAAAGCATTGTCAAAACCATGCAGGTCAATACTAATACTACCCCATGAAATGCTGCCGTCAGGAAGGCGAATGCGTAATTTGAAGATATCAACAACTCGATCATTACTTTGCTGCTGCTGACGAGTCAGACCAATAATGCGACCATCTGGATGAAATTTTATGGGGTTTGCTTCATCAATGTCCTGCTGATGTTCGGCTTGATAGTCCAATAATTCTTTGTCTCGCGCTTTTGCCAGGGCGCGGATCTCTCGTTCACGCTTTTTCGTCACGGGTTTACCATTTTCAGTCAAATAGTAAACTTCATCATAAATGACATCACCAATTTTACGGTAGACCCGCAGACGATGCCCATAGTGAGCATTATTCTCTGATACACCCATTTTTACACCTATCCCTATGTTATAAAAGTTGTTAGAAAAAATTAATTATAACGACCAATATAAGTGCGTAAGGAAAATGACAAAATGATCTCGATCAGATTAAGGGTAAATAGTTAAGAATGTTCTTAAATAGTTGCTCAGAAGGGTATTTATCCACCGGTCATGGACATAAAACGAATCACTTTTTCTGGTTTTTCATTAAATTCATGTTTGAGCGGTTTTAAATTGATCGCATCACGAATCACCTGATCCAGATCGTCATCACTGATACCCTTGCGCAGTAAAGGGCGTAATTCATACTTGTGTTCATCACCAAGACACATATATAGAGTTCCAGTTGCTGACATGCGAACACGGTTACAAGTATCACAAAAATGCTGAGATATGGGGGTGATAAAGCCAATTTTCAGATCAGTACCGGCTACCTGAACATAGCGCGCAGGACCTGCTCCTGACATGACTGCCGGAATAAGATCATATTTTTTTTCAAGGCGAGCTTCAATTTCATGCAGGTCAATATAATAATCAACAGCATCACGTCCGGTATCGCCCATAGGCATGGTTTCAATAAAACGCAGGGTGAATTCATGCTCCTTACAAAAATCGACCATTTTTTCAACATCATCATCATTAACGCCTTTCATAATGACCATGTTAATTTTTATGGGATTTAATCCAGCGGCTTTAGCTGCTAAGAGCCCCTCAACCACTTTGTCTAATTTACCCTGGGTAATCTTCTTAAATTTAACAGGATCAACCGTATCCAGACTGGCATTTATTCTTGAGATGCCGGCATCATGTAATGCCTGAGCATGTTTGCCCAGCTGCATGGCATTGGTACTCAAAGATAAATCATCCAGACCCGGAAGTGCAGCAAGACGCTTTGCCAGTTCGGGTAAATTTTTTCGCACCAGGGGTTCACCACCTGTGAGTCGAACTGAGCTGACACCAAGGCGAGTAAAAGAGGCAATAACTCGTTCTATTTCATCAAAATTTAACCAGTCATCAGGTTCTTCATAGTCATCAAAGCCATTAGGCATGCAATAGAAACAACGCAGATCACAACGATCAGTGACAGAAAGTCGTAAATATTTAATGGTTCTATTGTATTTGTCGATTAAACTCATGATATTGAGACACTAGTTAATAATAGGAATATAAGATAATACTAAACTCACTGAAAATTGAAAGTATTTTTAAAAAATAGATCGATCTATATCAAGTTTAGCTAGAGTTGCCGTTATTTTCTTACTCTAGCTTATCCTGTGTTAGCTAGAGTTGCTGTTATTTTCCTACTCTAGCTTATCCTGTGTTAGCTAGAGTTGCTGTTATTTTCTTACTCTAAATAAGCGTTCCAAAATAGTGAACATTATTCATTTAATATTCGCATCAGAAACTGTCACTTATTATTGGGCTCATATTGGCATAAAATCACCAAATAATAAATGACAGTTTCTGATGCTCCGTGTATACCATTTAGGAACAGTTATTCAACTTATCCTGTATCAGCTAATCATTATCATTGCTTCGAGCAAGCCCTTTATCTAAGTCAGGGTATTTTAATGTTAGTTTAAATGTTGCTAATAATTTCTGATTATCAATACGCCGTGATTCGTTCATGTAGGACAGCATTCCTGCAGAGAGTTGAGTTTTTGCCTGTTCTAGAGTAATAATGGGGGGCTCGGGCAGATCATTAGCCTGTGCCACCTTCATGAAATAATCGCACATCGTTGTGGGATGACCATCAGCACAGTTAAAAATACCCTCTATATCCTGTGAAAGGCCGGCTTTCAGGCATATTTCAAGCAGATCATCAGCATGAATTCGATTACTAAAGGGGGAATCTTCTTCCCTGACAACAGGTGTCTGGGCCCTGATGCGTTTTAGCGGTAATTTTCCCGGCCCATAAATTCCCGAAACGCGTAAGATCACCAGAGGAATATCGAATTTTTGACAATAGGATTGAAATTGTTGTTCAGCATCAAAGCGCCGCCGGGCACGATCAACGCCCGGGTTCAGGGGAGTATTTTCATTGACCCACTGACCATGACAATTACCGTAGACTCCAGTGGTACTTATCAGTACGATTTTAGCCGGGGGTTGATGAGTAAGCTGCTTGATAAACGTACGAGCACGGCTGTCTATCGCTCCCTGACTGGGAGGCGGTGCAAAATAATAGACTATTGAGTGATGCAGCTGAAAGCTTTCCGGCAATGACTGACCAGTAGCATCCATGTCGAATTGAATACTTGAAACGCCGGACTCTACACATTGCTTCTGGCTGTCAATTGATTTAACCAGAGTGTTTATATTCTCAGCTTTTGTCAGGTTTTTTGACAGCATCAGCTGTATTAGCCGCCGACCTATATAGCCGCAACCTATGATGCTGATTTGTTGTTCTTTTTTATCTGGCATTTTTTTACCTTGTGATAGACACTAAATATTCATTCCCGCTCGGGCAATAACCCAGACATCTACTTTTTTGATGCCGCTTTTTTTAAGTATTCTTGCTGCTTCATTAACCGTACTGCCGGTAGTCATGACATCATCAACCAGTGCAATATGGGAGTAGTTTACGGGGTTTTTTACTGAAAAAGCACGTTGCACATTTTTTTGTCGTTTTGCACCACTCATTTCTGCTTGTAAGTCAGTATATCGGTGTCTGATAAAACTTGAATAGTTTAGCGGAAGTTGGTAATGAGAAGCAAAAATTCTGCTTAGTTCTAATGCCTGATTAAAGCCACGTGTTTTTAGCCGCTTAGTATGCATCGGTATGGGGATAATAACCTGAGGTAGTTGAAAGTTCTTTAATAGATGGCTTTTTTGAATAAAAAGTGTCGATAAGGTATTAGCATAGTGAATTTTCTGTTGATATTTTAACTTTTTTATCAGGTAGGCCATTTCCTCTGAATAGAGAAATGGACTAAATACTCTATCATAATGAAAATTATGGCTCAGACAATTGCCGCATAACAGCTTATCCGGCTTAATGGTTTGTTCCAGAGGTGCGGCACATTGTTGGCAGCAATGATGGTTTAGCCTTAGACTTTCAATACAATGATCGCATAAGTCGCAATGAGTATGCGTTTTTTCCAGACAAAAAAGACAGTGTTTAGGGACGAAATGAGTCACTTTGTTAATAAGCGATTGTATTAAAGTACTTTGCTGTGAACGGTATAAAATAATGCAATTCCTTTTTGCTTAAAATTATTCCTTATCTGAGAAGACAGCTTACTTGAAGAAGCCCTTTATTAATACTAATATTAATTACTAATATTAATTTATTTTAGTTCATAGTGTAATGGATAGATATTGATAATGAGTGATTTTATTGTTAAAGGTTTTTCTTTATTTAAATGGTTTTTAATTTTTCTACTGCTGATTTTTCTATCCTGTTACTTTATTTTGCGCGGCAGCCTTCCTGATCTTGATGGTAAAAAAATAATCACTTTGTTGGATCACTCTTTGAAAATTGAACGAGATGTTCAGGGAATACCCACCATACGGGCACAAAATCGTTCTGATACGGCATTTGCTTTGGGCTATGTCCATGCTCAGGAACGTTATTTTCAAATGGATTTACTGCGTAGAAAAGCATCAGGAGAACTATCGGGTTTATTTGGTAATAAATTACTGGTAGAGGATCAAAAAATAAAAATACATCGCTTTAAAGACCGGGCGAAACAAATATTACGTAATTTACCTAAAACACATTATAGAATTATTCAAGCCTATACTAATGGTGTGAATTCAGGCATTGAATCTCTGAGCAACGATCCTTATCAATATCTGCTATTAGGCCAACAGCCAAAATCGTGGGAACCTGAAGATAGTCTTTTATGTATATTTGCCATGTACCTTGATTTGAACGATAAACTGGGCGAAAGAAAGACCTCTCTGGCTGTTATGCAAGACATCTTACCCCCGCAATGGTTTGATTTTCTCACACCCCGGGGTGGTCAGTGGGATGCGACTATGGGAGCTGACCAGCTCTCAGCGTTAGACCATCAGCTGTTGATTCCTGAGGTAAATTTACCAGACAATCTGCTCCTGACATATAAGTCAAAAGAAGAACCACAAGCAGCAGCGACCTTAAATGCTCAATTTTTGCCTGGTTCTAATAGTATGGCTATTGATGCATCTATGACTCCCTATGAGTCAGCGATGCTGGCAAATGATATGCACTTAACGTTGCGAGTGCCCAATATCTGGTATCGAGCCAGCTGGTTTTTGAATGATGGTCGTCGTGTAAGCGGTGTGACATTACCTGGAATGCCGGCAATGGTTGCGGGTAGTAATGAAAAAATAGCCTGGGGTTTTAGCAATAGTTATGGTGATTGGGATGATATTATTACCTTAAAAACGAATGCAGATAATACCCGGTATTTTACCTCAGAAGGCTGGAAAGATTTTACTATTTATAATCATGTCATTGAGAGCAATACCGGTAAGAATAAAAAGCATATTTGTATTGAGACTATTTGGGGGCCAGTGATAGGACAAAATCATAAAGGGGAGCTGTTGGCTCATCAATGGATTGCCTATTCTTCACAAGCTGTTAACCTCAACTTACTTGAATTAGAAAAAGCACACTCTGTGAGTGAGGCATTGACTATTACGCCAAAAATGGGTTTGCCGCCACAAAATATTGTGTTAGCAGACGATGCTGGTCGTATTGCCTGGACGATAGCAGGTCCTATTCCCAGGAGAGAAAGTAAAGCAGATGCCGCTCAGGGCGGGCAAAAATATTTGCCTGCAAGTGATTATCCAGTATTTTCACAACCAGATAATCATCGTATCTGGACGGCAAATAATCGTCTTTTTTCAGGTGAAAAGCTGGATATTGTGGGCTTTGAAGGGGGGGATTTGGGTGCAAGAGCACAACAAATCAGAGATGGCTTACAGGCGAAAGAAAAATTTCAAGAGACAGATTTATTAGCGATACAATTGGATAATCGCGGTATTTTTCTGCAGCGCTGGAAACAATTGCTTGCCGATAGTCTGGGGCCTGCTAATAGCCTTAAAAATATCTCTAGTGACAAGAAATTAAAACAGGCTAGTTTGATATTAATGGCAGAAGTTCTCAGTAATGAAGAAACTCTGAGTGCACATCCTGATTCAGTGGCTTATGGTTTGGTTAAATCTTTTAGGAAGCAGGTAGTTAATGGCACGATTGGTTGGATTTATGATTCACTGGAAAAGAAAGAACCCCGATTATTTAAACGCTCAAGCATTGATACACTCATTGAATATCCGGTATGGGAATTGATGAGCAAAAGACCGGAACATCTGCTCCCCGCAGGCTATAAAAATTGGCATGAATTTATTATCGCCTGTGCAAACGAAGCTTATAATGAGATAACGAATAATGGACAAGTTATTCTGGCACAGCAAAG
>WTAX01000538.1 GCA_013139395.1 Gammaproteobacteria bacterium
GCCAGCTCTTTACTCTTGCGCTTTTTATCAGTCTCCAGGCGGCCATTTTTAGCCTGCGACCGCATAACCCCAAGTTTTGCCCGTGCATCACTCAGACCAGTATCTGGATAATGCCCGATAGTGAATATTTTGCGCTGACCATTTACATATATAGTAGACAGGAATGTTTTTGCGCCTGCTTTGGACACATTAAGGCGCAGACCTTTGCAACCTCTATCGGAAATATTGTATGGCTTGTCCTGAGGTTTCAGGTTCTTAATAAATGTATCAGTTAAACCATTAGGAGGTGGTATAATCTTTTTAGACATAATTGTTACCTCGAATAACATTTGTGAATAGAAAAGCTCCGGTGCTTCCAACACTTGGGCTTTTTGTATTTCTGAGATTCAATTATATCACAAAACAGCACAAAACCTATATCATAAAATATTTTGTGCTGTTCTTTGAGCTTTTTGTGTCGTTGTTAGATGAAGGAACTTGGATTTAGATGGGGGAAACAAAAAACAATAAAACCATCACATCAGATGGCTATTAGGCTATTTTGTGGTACATAAAGCACCACTATCTAAAACTATTTATTTCACTTGAAAGTCTCCGCTGTAAACTGTCATTTTATCCTGCTTTCTTTATTCTTTTAAATTAATAGTATTATTCCAGGTTTAACATATCTTGCCAATGCCCCCAGTCAAAGCCTGTGCCTGGATCCGTCTTGCGTCCGGGAGCGATATCACTATGCCCTACAATGCGCTCTCTGGTAATTTCTGGAAAGTACTTCAGCAATGAGCTGACAACACTGGTTAGTGTATTATATTGAGCTACTTCAAAATGACTATTATCCGTACCTTCCAGTTCAATGCCAATAGAAAAATCATTACAATTTTCCTGATCGCCCAAACAAGACGGCCCTGCATGCCAGGCTCGTTCAAGTAAGTTGACATATTGTACCAACTCACCATCACGACGAATTAACAAGTGGGCAGAAACGCTTAAATCACGGATCTCATCATAAAACGGGTCTTTATCGCAATCCAGCTTATTAGAAAAGAAATGATGAATATCATTACCTTCATAACAGCCGGGCGGCAAGGATATAGAATGAATGATAATGGCATCAATTGCCGTATTTTCAGGTCGTTTATTATGGTTTGGCGAGGGAATTTTATGGGCTTTTGTGAACCAGCCGTCAGATAAATCATACATTCGTAAAATTTAACACCTTTCTTTTGTATTAGTAGAAAAAACGTAGTGAAAATATCCGTTAAATGTTCTATCATGAATGTTAATATATAAATATAGCTGCATTAGCTGTCCTGTTTTTAGTTGTATTCCAACGTTTCTGACTGCCTGCTATATTTTGACATAAAATAATGACAAGGGTTCTATTATAGAAATCAGTATCCGACAAAAAGCTGATTTAAGGTGTGATACAAATGCAATCTAAAAATAATATATTACAGTTTGCTCAACTGAAACAAAAAGACAAAAAAGCACCCATAGAGAAAAAATCTCAACGTACGAATAGTTTAACACAAGATAATAAGGTACATAACCCAATGACACCTGAAGGTCCATTAGGTGATTTAATTCAATATACAACTCAGTGGACAAACAATGCCGTATCGACATTGTTTGACAATGTCGATACTCAACTGTTCGAGATGGCTGAAAAATCAGAAAATGCAACGGAGCAAAATATTTATTTTGATGCCATGCGCATTATTCGTTTGCGCCGTAGTGTTGCCTATGATGAATTCATCTCCGATGTTTCCCGAAGTTTTTCTATTGATGCAATACAAAGTGAAAAGACTATAGATATTCCCGGCTCTGATATTGATGATTTATCACTTATTGCTGACGATAGTCTGGAAGAAGATTTAGCAATTCATAATATGATAGCCAAGGCTGAAAGAGATAACAAAGAAGCTCTTAACCAGTTAAACCAACGCCTTGCTTACCTCTATAATGGTCTGAAAATAAATCTTGAAAATAACCCCATGGGGCCCACATCATTGTGTCATTCTTTCGCTCTTGCGGTTGATGCACTTGAAGCTGAAATCAAAGTTAAGCTACTGGTATTCAAGCTTTTTGATATCAATCTGATCACTAATCTCCATGAACTGTATAATTCAGCCAATCAACTTCTCATTGAAAAGAGCATACTTCCTGACCTGAAAGTCAATTACAAAGGAGCGGTAAAGAGACAAGCTCCTCCTGCTGCCGGTGGTCTGGGTGGTCTGATTAACACTCCAGTACAAGAGCCCCAGGAAGGAATGCCTCAGGGAAATGACGGATTTTCTCAATTTGTTCAGCAGCCTAACGCAGAAGATGCTCAGGCTTTTGCCCTTATTCAACAGCTCATTAATCAAAATAAGTCCGGTCAACAACAGATTCCTCAGGCTCAATATGCTTCAACTGATGACGTCGTGGCTTCATTATCTCAATTACAAACAGCACCTGGAAACACCGATCAATTTAATCATTTTCAAGGAAGTGGTGCAGCAACCAGTAACTTACTAAAAGAAGCCTTAAAGGAATCTTTAAAATCAAATCAACAGAAACAAGCAATTAACCAGAATGATGATGATTTAATCGATGTCATTGGTATGCTGTTTGATTTTATTCTGGATGACCACAATCTTGTTGATTCTGTCAAATCTTTACTCAGTCGCTTACAGATCCCGATTATTAAAATTGCTTTGCAAGACAAAGCTTTTTTCAGAAACAAAGCTCATCCCGCTAGGAAACTGCTTAATGAACTGGCCAATGCCGGCTTAGGCGTGACGGATAATGTCGACGTACATGATAACCCTTTATATCTCAAGCTGGAAAACATTGTCAGTCGTGTCTCCAACGAGCAAACACAAGAATCTGACGTAGAATTTTTTGATGAGTTACTCGATGATTTACACCGTTTCTTAACTCAGTTCAATCAGGGATTAAGCAATAAAAAAGGCCCGTCAAAAAATGCGGCACTTAAGCTTGTCAGTACAGAACTTAGTTCACGAATCAGTACTAAAGAACTCCCGCATAATATTGTATTGCTTCTGGAAAGAGTCTGGAAAGATGTTATGTTCGACATATTTTTTACCGACGGCATGGAAAGTGACGAGTGGGATATGGCAATGACCTTCGTTGATACGCTGGTTTGGAGCATTGACCCCAAGACAGATATTCAAAGCCAAAAACAACTGGTCAGAGTCATTCCTGGTATTCTTAATGCACTTAACGCCGGGCTCGATCGAATTCATTATCCTAAAGATCTGCGTGAGCAATTATTACAAGATTTACAAAACTGTCATCTTGCCTGCATGAAAGGCCAGGATATTAATGATAGTGAATTATCTCAAAATGATGCGGCATACATTTCAAGTAAGCGCCTGCAAAATCACACCCGACGGAGCTCTGACCTTCAATCCTCTAGTGAAAAACTCTCAGAAGCTACAGCAGCTTTAAGTTCTCCTGAAGAACAGGGACTAAGCCCCGAAGAATTAGAAAACATCGATGCAGGTATTGATTTAATGCTCGGTGCTGATCTCACTAATTTAGATGCTTTAGATGAAGAAAATCTTCTTGCTTCACTGGAGGATGGTTCAGAGGAAGCTATAGCAGATGATGGTCATGATGAATTAATTGAAGATAGCTATACACAACTGGCTCGAAACCTGACTTCCGGTGCATGGGTTGAATTTCATGGTAGCGATAATAAAAGCTACCGGGCAAAAATTTCCTGGATGAGTGAAGATGCCAGTGCCTACATTTTTGTTACTCAAACGGGTCAAATTGCTGAAAAATCATTACAGGGTTTAAGTAATGCATTGCGCAACAATCAAGCCACTGTTCTGGATGAATCACCCGTATTTGAACGTGCAATGGATGCTGTTTTAGAAGATTTACAAGAGAAAACAGAACACTAATTCAGTGCTCATTTCTTAATGAATCAAAAAAACAGCCCTGAGCCGGATAGCAGCCCTGAGCC
>WTAX01000130.1 GCA_013139395.1 Gammaproteobacteria bacterium
CAGTCCGCATTGCTTGAAGCCATGGCTGAACATCAGATCACAGTGGGTGGCACAACAAGAAAGTTACCCGATTTATTTATGGTGCTGGCAACACAGAATCCACTCGAACAATCGGGCACATACCGTTTACCCGAAGCCCAGCTGGATCGTTTTTTGTTCCAGATTAACCTGGATTATCCTACTCTGGAAGAAGAAATTGAAATTTCCAGACGTGCAAGAAAAGCCTATGAAGGACATGTTGATGATGGATTGACAGCAGCACTTAAACCAGATCAAATTTTAGCCCTGCGTGAGCAACTCAATGATATCTTTATTGAAGAACATATTGAACGTTATGCTATTGAAATTGTGGTTGCTACACGAAAATTAGGTGACTATCTCCCGGACTGGGCTGATCTGGTTCAGGCTGGTGCTTCTCCAAGAGCTTCTATTGCACTATTGCGTGCGTCAATGGCGCGCGCATTTTTAGATGGGCGTGATCATGTATTACCAGAAGATGTAGTGGCTCTGGCTCCAGATGTCTTGCGCCACCGCTTAATCCTGGATTTTGCTGCTCAGGCAGAAGGGATCAGTGCAGATGATATTATTGCCGCTCTGCTTAATACAATTACCATGCCCTGAATGTGAAAGATATGTTTTCTAATGACATTCTTAACAGGCCTTTATTAACTGATGTAGAGATTAAAGAGCTGATTGATGCAGCCCGCGATACTGTTCAGAATAATACAAGACAAGTCTCTCAACGTGCTCGTATGGGTGAACAGATTGCTTCAGTAATTGGTTCCGGCAGTGATTTTGCAGAAGTCAGAGCCTATCATTCGGGTGATGATCCACGTCATATTGACTGGCGTGCTACTGCCCGTTCTCAGGTGTCTCTGGTACGCACCTATCATAGTGAATTCAGTCAACCTGTTTGTTTATTAATTGATCGCCGTGCTTCTATGCGCTTTGCTACCCGTGTGCGCTTAAAAGTAACGCAGGCGCTGCGCATGGCTCTCTGGCTAGGTGGTCGTGAGGCTCGTTCTGGTCGTGAAATGTCGCTAGTCATATTAGACAGCCCCTGTCATTGGGTGCCCGCACAACAAGGAATGCAGGCGCTCAAATTAATGACCACGCTGGCCAATACACCTTGTCCACCATCAGCAACTGATGGTGATGGTTCTAATATACTTGAGTGGGGCAAAATACTTTCCGGGCTCCAGCAGCATGTAGCAAAAGATAGTGAACTCATTTTATTAACTGACTGGTATGGTCTTAAAGACAGCGACTCTAAAATGTTACGTATTCTGGGACAACATTGTACCGTTACGGCGATCCATATTACCGATCCTTCTGAAGTAAGCCCAGCTTTTTCTGGATCACTCAAGTTACACTGGGGTAGTAAAGATCACTACTTTTCAGCGTCTGAAAATAATGCATCAGCGCAGTTAAGTCATGATTTGCTAACAAGGGCAGAGGCAATTGCTATCCGCTTACGTCAGGCAAATATTAACTATTGCAGCTTGTCTGTAGAGCAAGATGAACTTTCTGTTGTCGGGGCTGAGATAGTATTATGAGCCAGGTGAAACTAGTTGAAATGGCTGACATACTACTGCCTGTACCTCCTGAGCAGTTTATGTCGTTAGGATTTACACTCGTTATTACTTGTGTAGGACTTATCAGTGTCGTTATCGTTTCTTTTCTATTATGGCACTATCAGACACAGCCGTTAAAACAGCTGGAACGTCATATAAAACAAAATAAATTGTCTTCTCGTGAAGCGGCTCATGTTCTTGCTGCTATTGTCAGCAAAACAACTGATGTTAAAGGGAAGCTTAAAAACAAGGTAAAAGGGAAGTTTAAAGATAAGGAAAAAAACAAAAAATTGATGAAACAAATTGATCAGCTGCGCTTTCAACGTTCAGCACCGAAAAACAGTGATTTGCTGAAATTAATTAATAGTGTAAAACATGGACGTTAATATCGTTAATCACTGGGGGCTGTTGCAGCCTTACTGGCTTTTACTATTGCCACTGCCATGGCTCTGGCTATACTGGCGTCGCTCTCAATCAGTTTCATGGCCGCGCATATTACCTGTACTGACCGTTCGATATCCACTTCTGGGTGATTTACCGCAGTCATCTATTGACATTAAAAGTAATACTAAAAATCGTCAAGCTGATGTAATGATGTCACTGGCAATGAGCTTAATGGTGCTTGCACTCTCACAACCTGTTCACTATACAGGCTTCTTTGAACCTGAAAAAAAATCTGCACCTGTTGATTTAATTCTGGTGGTGGGCACTGCACTGTCAATGAGTCTGAGTGATTATGAAATTAATGGTCAGATTGTTGATCGGTTGACATTAACTCGACAACTACTGGATGGTTTTGTTAGTGATTATTCTGGTCAGCGTATCGGTTTGGTGATCCTTGGTAATCCTCCGGCTCTTTGGCTGCCGCTGACATCGGATAAAATAATAGTACAAGATGCCATTAGTCGTATCCGTACTTTTCTGGGTGGTCGAATAACTGATATGGGCGCTACGCTTCGATTAGTCAGTGAACATTTTAAAGATCAAAATGAAAAAGTTGTGGTGTTAATCTCGGATGGCGGGGCACAAGTTGGTGCGATATCGCCTCAGGAGGCTGCACAAGAATTGGCGGCTGAAGGTTTTTCTCTTTATGTTATTGCTGTCGGCTCCTCAGATCCGGATGCGGGATCATTGGACAAAAGCAGCTTAATCTATGAAGCTGTTAATCTTAATATGCTGCAGCAGGTTGCTAAACAGGGAAAAGGACAATTATTTCATGCGCTCAATACACAAGCATTTAGTGATGCACTTGAGATGATAGAAAAAAAACACCGTAAGCCAATTGCAAAAGAGGGAAAAAAATATCTGACTAGAGTCTGGTATCCTGTGCCGCTGGCATTAGCAATGCTTCTTATCTTATATGTTAGTTTGCGCCAGTCGGGTAGTATAAACAAAGCTTCGGGGATCCGTCCGTCTAAAATAAAAAGTGTAGAAATAAAATGAGTTTTGAAACGCTGTACTGGCGTGAACCATTGTTCATCTTAAGCATATTTCTACCGCTGATCATTATACTGCTGGTACATTATCGACAAAAAAAAATCTGGCAGCAGTTAGCTGATCCGCACTTATTACCATGG